>JADGNP010000668.1 GCA_017883425.1 Candidatus Sulfotelmatobacter sp.
CGCACGTTCGAGTGCTCGACCTGCCACCGCATCGAGAAAGTTTCTTTTCCCGTAGACCCGATGAAGACCGACGCCGTAGGCTGGCTAGCGAGCGAGTTAAGGCCGCCGCGTACGTCCTAATCAGCCGATGCTGTGCGGCCTGTTCCAAAAGTACTCGCGGTTGCCGGTTTCAAGCTCGGCAGAGTCGTCGATCGCCTTCCAGATTGCCTGTACCCGGTCCCAGCTCTCTCTGCCGTGGGCGCCGACCTCCTGCGTACCCGATCGAACCCAGTCTCTGCGTGAGTTTCCTCGAACTTGGGAATATGGCGGGGGTCCGGCCGCCTCCCTCTTCTTTCGGGCGGCAAAATCCGGAATGGCAAGCGGCGATGCTTCCGAATTTAGGGCGTCGCCCTGAACCCGATCGGCGCCCATAACTGCGACATCGACACCTCTGGAGCAAGATGTTGCGCGATGACTAGCCGTCTTCTTTTCAGCAGTCCTTCAGTGCGGTTGGACCCATGCTTTTTCAGAAGGTCAGCGAACACTTATTCTGCAGGGCGGCTTCGTTCCACCTGTCTGGAATTTAATTTTCTCCCGTACACGTCTTTGGGATTGATCCATCGAAACAAGTTCGCCGTTTTCGACTTGGTCCAATGTTGTTAAATTCAAATGAATAAACTGGATTAGTCATGTCGAACCGTGTCAACGTCGAAATCGACAGCATCCACAGCCGTGCTATCTGCAAGGAGATCGGAGAAAGGCTGCGCATTTCCCTGTCGCGGGAATCGCCGGAACTGCCCCCACGCATGCGAACGCAACCGGATCAGCTACGAAAACCGGAAGCATTCGACTCGCCGTCGATTGTCCCTTCAATCTTCGGTTTTGGCGACTAACAGTAAGTTGCGTCGCAGAACGGATTGGTTTTCGGGATTGAGTGACGGGCTAATTGGAAATGCTCTCGACACCATCCAGGTAGCTGGATAATTCATCCACCCACTTGCGCAACGCGTCGGTGTCGGAGTTCTCGGCCGCCTGCTGAAGGGCGGCACCGATGTCAGTAATCGCCTGGAATCCATAGGCGCCCCCGGAGCCCCTCATCTGGTGCCCCAGACTCGTCACGGTCTCAAAGTCAACTCGATCCAAGGCGTCCAACATCACGATGACATTCTGCTTGCAGTTCCGCAGATACGCGGGGATCCGGCCTGCGGATTTGGAATTAACAGGCAGGAAGATCGGGTCCATCCGGCTGCTTTCTTCTTTTGATGACGAAGGGGCGACTATGGAGTGCTCCCTGATCGCTTGCAGCAGCACCTCTTGTTTGATTGGTTTCGTCAAAAAGGCCGTGCACCCCGCCGCCAGACACATTTCTCGATCGCCCTTCAAGGCCGAGGCCGTCAGTGCAACGATCGGTGTGGGCGGCCGGTCGTTCGCCTGCTCCCACGCTCGAATCGTCCGCGTCGCGGTCAAGCCATCCATGACGGGCATCTGTCGATCCATCAGGACAAGGTCGTAGTGACCGAGTTCAAACATTTTGCAGGCGATGGCCCCAGTCTCGGCGATTTCAACCCGGTACGGCGTGTCCTCGAGATAGGCCATCGTGATGATGCAGTTATCGGGAGAGTCCTCCGCCAGAAGAATTCGTAGCGCCGGCAGCGGCAGCTCAGGATCCCGACCGACCGGAACGGTCGCCGGCCGATTGACCGTAGCCGAGATCTCGAATGGCACGGCGAAAGCAAACACGCTGCCTTTCCCGACTTCACTTTCGGCCCAGATGCGCCCACCCATCAGTTCCACCAAGCGCTTCGAAATAGTCAGCCCCAGCCCCGAGCCGCCAAACCTGCGCGTGGTGGATGAGTCGGCTTGTGTGAAGCGTTCAAACACCTGGCTCAATTTTTCGCGCGGAATACCGATGCCAGTGTCCGAGACTGTGAACCGCAACGCGGTCGGGACGGAGGGGTTCGCATCCGGCGCAACTCGCAGGGTCACTTCGCCCAATTGCGTGAACTTGATCGCGTTGCCAAGCAAGTTAAGCAGCACCTGGCGCAGCCGGGTCGGATCGCCGACGAGGTCGTTGGGCACGCTCGGCGCGATCTCGTACACCATGGCCAATCCTTTTTCATGGGCCCGGGCCGCCACCATCTCCATCACTTTCTCCAGGTGATCGTTCAAGGAGAAGCCGGTCCGCTCCAGCTCAAGCTGCGAGGCTTCGACCTTGGAGAGATCGAGAATGTCGTTGATGAGATTCAGAAGGTTGTCGCCGGCGCGGCGAAAGATCTGCACATACTTATCTTGCTCAGGGGTGAGAGAGGTCTTCGCGAGCAAGTCCGCAATGCCCATGATGGCATTCATCGGCGTTCGGATCTCATGACTCATGCTCGCCAGAAAATCCGATTTGGTCCGGCTCGCGCTCTCGGCAACGGCCTTGGCCTGCTGCAATTCCGCCTCCACTCGCTTGCGCTCCGTGACGTCGCGCGCCGCGGCAAAGACTCCCTGCAGTGTGCGGTTCCGATCATAAAAGGTGGTCGCATTGTAGGACACCACCGTCTGCTTGCCGTCACGGGCGCGCGCCGTCAACTCGTAATCGGTGACCGACTTTTCGCTCAGCACGCGCTTGATCGCTGCCTCGGCTCGCTCCGGATCAGTGAAGTAACCCTTGAACGGTGCACCAATCAACTCGTCGCGCGTGCAACCGGTAAGCGCCTCCATCTGCTTGTTGACGTCCGTGATGATACCGGAAGGATCGGTGGTCATCAGCGCGTCGATGTTGGATTCAATCAGCGAGCGGGTATAGAATTGC
>JADGNP010000669.1 GCA_017883425.1 Candidatus Sulfotelmatobacter sp.
TGCCGCGCAAAGCAGGTTTCTCGACTCCGCGGGATTGCCCGTAAAGACGGGCAATCCCGCTCCGCTCGAAATGACAACTTTGGGTTAATCAGAGCTTCCCTAAGTCTTGCCCTTCCGAAATCTTCTTCGTCCTATGCGGCAAACTCGAGAACTGTTCTAAATTACGCAATTGCCCAATTACTCAATTCTTTACCATTCTCCCGCCTTCATCAGCTTGCGGATTTTGCGCTTCATCAGGTCGCGCTTGAGGGCGCTGATGTGGCTGATGTAGAGCTTGCCGTTCAGATGATCGGTCTCGTGGAGGAAGGCGCGGGCCAGTAACTCCTCAGCGGTTTTTTGGAAGACCTTGCCGTGAACGTCCTGGGCGCGGACGGTGACTTTGTTGGGACGAGTGACGTTCTCGCGGAAATCGGGGATGCTGAGGCAGCCTTCACTCTGGGTATGGCGGCCCTCGGTATGAATGATTTCAGGATTAATGAGGACGAGCTTGGCGTCGGGATCTTCCTTGAAGGTGACGTCGATGACGGCGATGCGGCGGCCAATGCCGATTTGCGGGGCGGCCAAGCCGACGCCGTGGGCGGCGTACATCGACTCGAACATGTCATCGATGAGCTTCTGCAGCTCTTCGTCGAAGACCGTAACGGCTTCGGAAGGTTTATCGAGAACCGGGTTGCCGAACTTTACGATGGGATAGATCATCAGTAGTTTTTCAATTGCTGGCAGTAGCCCTGGAAGTTTCTTAGAGTCTCAGTCATGGAATCGCCGCCGAATTTATCCAGAGCACAGCGGGCCAGAGTAAGCGCCACCATGGCCTCAGCGGCCACGCCGGCTGCGGGCACCACGCAAACATCGGAACGCTCGTAGGCGGCCTTGACGGGTTCGCGCGTGGAAAAGTCGACGGACTGCAGCGGGCGACGAAGCGTAGAAATTGGTTTCAGATAGCCGCGGACGCGGATTTCCTGTCCGTTGGAGACGCCGCCTTCAATGCCTCCAGCGTTGTTGCGGGTGCGGGAGAAAGCGGTGTAACCGGAACTGGCGGTGTAGCCGATTTCGTCGTGCACGGCGGAGCCGGGAGCAAAAGCGGCTGCGACGCCCGCGCCGATTTCCACGGCCTTGACCGCTTGCAGCGACATGACCGCGGCCGCGAGCATGGCATCAAGACGTTCATCCCACTGGACGTAGGTGCCCAGGCCCGGAGGAACCTGGTGGGCCACGACTTCGAAGACTCCGCCGAGCGAGTCTCCGGTCTTCAGAACTTTGTCGACCTCGTTCTTCATGCGCTGCTCGGCTTCAGGGTCGGCGCAGTTGAGGAGGACATCTTCGCGAGCGTGGAGGGCGCGAATCTTTTCCCACGGGACCTGATCGGGAAGCGTGACGCTGCCGGTGGTGACTACGTGACTGAGAACTTCGATGCCGAGTTCGCGCAGGAACAGTTTGGCGATCGCGCCTAAAGCAACTCGGGCGGCCGATTCGCGGGCGGAAGCGCGCTCGAGCACGTAGCGGGCTTCCGGGAAGTTGTACTTCAAGGCTCCGGCGAGGTCGGCGTGGCCGGGCCGGGGAGAGGCCACGCGCTTGTGCTTCGCGGGATCGCCTTCAGCGACAGGCAAGGATTCCTGCCAGTTCTTCCAATCCCGGTTCTCAAGTTGGACGGAGATGGGCGAGCCGATGGTCATCCCTTGCCGCACGCCCGAAAGAATGTGGGCAGTGTCGCGCTCGATCTTCATGCGGCCACCGCGGCCGTAGCCCTGTTGGCGACGCCAGAGTTCCCGGTCGAGGAAGGTCTGGTCAATTTTCAATCCGGCGGGCATGCCGGAAAGGAAAGCGACCAGAGCTTCGCCGTGGGACTCTCCCGCAGTGAAGTAGCGCAGCATAAACGGTCGATTGTACCTGATACGAGGTGGGATCGGGGTTCCAGAGCGGGAATTCGGGGCCGCGTATTCTAAAGAAAAGGCACGGGAAACCGGATTTTCACGAGGCAAACGGCGGCACCAAGGGATACAATGAATCAACGTCCTTTTCCGTCTGGGTTCGAACCGAACCCGCGCCGCAGCGCAAATTTCTCTGGCCCCCATGAAGGAGTTGCCTGTGTGCCCCCACGCACAGATCCAACGTAAGGAAGTTTTTGGCAATAAAGAAATTCGTTGCCTTCTGGTGCACGACCATGTCTTGCTGCGCCAGGGATTGCGGCGGTTGCTCGAGGATGAACCGGACATGGAAGTGGTGGCGGAGGCAGGGAACGCCGCCGAAGCGCTGCGGAAGGTATTCGAGCATCGTCCCGAAATCGTGATCACCGATGCGCACATCTTCGAGTGCGCCGCCGATCAAACGGAGCGGCTGATCCTGCAGGAGTCCGCATACAGCAAGGTGCTGTTCCTGACGACGCACGAAGGCGACGACCTGCTGCGAGAGGCGCGAGCCGACACGAGCAGTTGCGTGGTACGGCAGACTTCCGCCGAAGAGTTAGTGGACATGGTGAGGAGGACGCACGCCGCCCGGAAGACGATGGTGCGGGAAATGCCGGAACGACGCCTGGGAGAATGGCCGTCAGGGGAACTCCTTTCGCGAAAGCGCATTTTGACGGCGCGAGAACGCGAGGTGCTGAAGTTGTTGGCCGAGGGCAGGACGGTGCGCTCCGCGGCCGGCGTTTTGGGACTCAGCATCAAGACCGTGGATGCGCACAAGTTCAATCTGATGCGGAAGCTGGGGATTCACAACAAGGCGGAGCTGGTGATGTGGGCGATTCAGAAGAGAGTCGTGAAGGTGCCGGCGAA
>JADGNP010000178.1 GCA_017883425.1 Candidatus Sulfotelmatobacter sp.
ACGGCGGAGACGAACAAAGTGATTGGCCGGTACGATCCTGCTACCCAGCGTGTGGATTGGATTCTTGGCACGGGCCAGGATCGAACCCACATGATCGTCGTCTCCAAGAGCCTCGACCAGATCGTTACCTCGAACGTCAATTCCGCCACCATCAGCATCATCGAACAAATTTCCCAGCCGAACTACGGTCCACCACCGGGAGCCGGAGCTGTTCCCGGCGGCGCGCCTTCTCAAGGACCGGGTCCGCCCCCGGGCGGCCCGCGTCTGACCTGGAAAGTGACGAACGTTCCGGCAGGCAATGGGGCCGAAGGCTTTGACGTGTCTCCCGATGGAAAAGAAATCTGGGCGGCCAACGCGCGCGATGCAACCGTCACCATCATTGATGTCGCCACTAAGAAAGCCACCCAGACTCTTCCCATCCCCGTGAAGGGCGCCAACCGCTTGAAGTTCACGCCGGACGGCAAGCAGGTCCTGATCTCCGGGCTGGGCGCGCGTGCTGGAGACAGCAGCCTCGTGGTGATGGACGCGTCCACTCGTAAAGAGGTGAAGCAGTTGAGTCTCGGAGGTGGTGCGGCAGGAATCCTGATCGTTCCCGATGGTTCCCGCGCCTACGTAGCGGTCAGCACGAATGACAAAGTCGCGGTCGTGGATTTGAAGACGTTGGAAGTCGTGGGACAAATCTCCGCAGGGAAACAGCCGGACGGATTGGCCTGGGCGGTCCACCAGTGAGTTGTGGATGTGACCGGACGTCTGGATTCTGACATCTGGTCTCCTTGTTGGCGTCATCCCGAGCGCAGCCGCATTTCAGGCGGAGCGAGGGATCTCGCGCGGATCGCGACGGGAATAGAGCACTCCGGCGAGTCGGTAATGTGCGGTTTCGCCCGCCCCATTGCCGTAGAATCAACACTTGCTCCTCACAATTGAAAAGCTGATCTACGGCGGCGACGGCCTGGCCCGTCTGCCTGCCGCTCCCGACACTGATGAAGCCCACGGACGCGGCAAGGCCGTGTTCGTCCCCTTTGTCCTGGCCGATGAAAAGATTGAGGCTTCCCTCACCGAGCAAAAGCCGGGCTTTGCGCGGGCGACGGCAGACTCGGTGGTCGAGTCCTCTCCGCACCGCGTCCAACCGGGCTGCCAATACTTTGGCCGCTGTGGTGGATGCCACTACCAGCATGCCAGCTACGAGCACCAGCTCGAGATCAAGAAAGAAATCCTGCGCGACAGCCTGCGGCGCATGGCGAAGGTCGACTTGCCGTTCGACATCGAGGTCCATCCTTCGCCGCCATGGAACTATCGCAACCGGTCGCGTCTACAGGTGCAGGTCAGCCCGGCATTCGCCGCGGGATATTTCAAGCTGGCATCGCACGAACTGCTGGCGGTCGAAGAGTGTCCCATCAGTTCGCCGCTGATTAACCGCGGCATTGCGTCCCTGTGGCAGAGTGGACGCGCGGGCAAAGTTCCCGAGGGTGTGCGGGAAGTCGAGTTCTTCGCCAACGCAGACGACACTCAACTGCTGGTGGACGTCGGCTGTGCAGGTGCGGCCCGCCGAGCCGCCGTGCGTGGATGGGCGGAGGAATTGCGTGCGTCGATGCCCGAGATTGCCGGGGTCGTAGCATTTCGCGAAGCCAATCCCGGCGATCGGAAGGCTGGGGCGCCGGAGATTCTGGTAGCCGTAGGCGCCGCGTATCTGACCTATCAGACGCAGCGTGCAGCATACCGCGTCAGCGCGGGTTCGTTCTTTCAAACCAACCGTCACTTGACCGACGAACTAGTAAAGATCGTCACCGCAGGACAATCCGGCAAGCTGGCTCTCGACCTCTATGCTGGCGCAGGGTTGTTTTCCACAGCCCTGGCTTGTGACTTTCATCACGTCGTTTCTGTAGAGTCGTCACAGACTTCCTCAGCCGATCTTTCCTACAATCAGACCTCGAATGGAGAGGCAGTTCAGGCCACAACGGAGCAGTACCTGGCCCGTGTGGAAAATTCGGGGCGAGTCGGGAAGGGCGCAATTCTCTCTCATACATTTAATAAGCCCGACCTAGAGGTGGTCGACCCGCCCCGGAGTGGCCTGGGAGAACGCGTGGCGCGCTTGCTGGCGAACTTGGGCGCGCCACGGGTTATTTATGTGTCGTGCGATCCGGCGACGCTGGCGCGCGATCTTGTGCCCTTGCTCGCCGCCGGTTATCGCGTCGAGCAAGTGCACCTGGTGGATTTGTTTCCGCAAACCTACCACCTGGAAAGCGTTGTGCACCTGGTGCGATGAATTTGCGCCCTGGTAGCGCCGGCATCTTGCCGGCTGTCCCGTGGGCGTCCCGCCCGCGTCGCGTCGGTCTAGCTTATGAATGGAATTCCGACGCCCGCCAGCCCTCCTGCTTTCCACTTCAAAGCATCGCGCCAGCCCATGCTGTGGGCGGCGGTGGCCTACTCCTCCGGCATCGTCGCCGGAGTCTACCTGTGGCGGCCCGCCCTGTGGTGGGTCGTCGCTGGGGCGGCATTCGTGGCTGCCGCGGCCTACTTCGCTCGACGGCGGTCCGGCTTGGGCTGGACCCTTGCCCTGGCAGCGTTCTTTCTCGCCGGTGCTCTTCACATTCAAGTGCGAGGAGCCTCCACCCATCTCGACACCGGTATTGATCCCTATGCCGACCGGCAGGAACTCCAAGTCACCGCCCACGTCACGCGCGACGGCCGCCTGCAGCAGGGCGGCTTCAACGAAATCAAACAGGCCGTCGATATCGAAACAGAAGCGATTCAGACAGCGACGGGCCACAGCGAAGCGGTTCATTCCGGCATCCGCCTGAGTATCTATTGCCCGCGCCCGAACGATGCCGCTTCGGAAGAAAACCCCCAATCAATCGCGACCAATTCCACGGCTGCTATGCCGGTCTTCCACTACGGCGACCGCATCCGCTTCTCCGCCAAGCTCAGGCTGCCGCGCAATTTTCGCAATCCCGGCGCCTTCGACTATCAGGGCTATCTTGCCGATCGCGGCATCGCCGCACTGGGCTCGTCCAAAATAGAAAATGTCGAACGGCTCCCCGGCTTTGCCGGCAGCCGGATCGCCTCCTGGCGCAGCCGCCTGCACCGCGGCGTTGTCGCCAAGGTGCATGAACTCTGGCCCCCTCGCGAGGCGGCCCTGATTGACGCGATGGTTATCGGCGAAGAGGCCTTCATCAACCGCGACACGCGCGTCGACTTTCAGCGCTCCGGCACCTACCACATCCTGGTCGTCTCTGGGATGAACGTCAGCATCCTGGCCTTCGTAGTGTTCTGGACGCTGCGTCGCCTGCGGCTGGGCGACGTTCCGGCCACGCTTCTGACGGTGGGTTTGTGTGTTGCCTACGCCTGCATCACCGAGGTCGGTGCGCCAGTCTGGCGCGCCACGTTGATGTGCGCCATCTATCTGGGGACGCGTCTGCTCTACCGCGACCGCGCCATGGTCAACGCCCTGGGCGCGGCGGCCATGGGACTGCTGATCGTCGACCCACGCCAACTTTTCACCGCCAGCTTTCAGATGACCTTTGTCTGCGTGCTGATCGTGGCGGCCATCGGGATCCCCATTTTGCAGCGCACGTCCCAACTCCAGAAGCGAGCGCTGGCCAATTGGGACTCTACCGACTACGCGGCACTGCTCCCCCCACGGGTGGCACAATTTCGTGTGGACCTGCAGTTCATCGCTGCACGCGGTGCGCTTTTCGTGGGAGAGAAGTGGTCGCGCCGCTTGGTCCGCGGTTCCGCAGCTTTCTGCCTGGCCGCCGGGGAATTGTTCTTTATCTCCGCCGTGATGCAAATGGGACTAGCCTTGCCCATGGCGTATTACTTCCATCGCGCCACCACCATCGGATTGCCCTCCAACGTGATCGTCGTGCCTTTAACGCAATTGATGATGCCCGCGGCTGTAGCTGCGCTGGCCTTAGGATACGTTTCGCCCTGGTTGGCCAAGATCCCGGTGCTTCTGACAACGATTGCGCTCGATGGGATCACTGGGACCGTCCGCGGCCTGGGCGCCCTGCGAGTGGCCGACCTGCGCGTTCCCCTGCCGTCCATTCTGGTGATTGCGCTAGCCGCAGCCGCGCTGGTGGTGGCGATGTGGGCAGCGCGCCGGCGCCCGGCCGTCGCAATCGCCGGACTTGCAGCCATCCTCGTAGCCTCTTTCGTTCTCGCATTCATCCCACCGGCGCCGCGAACGCTTCCCGGAGTGCTGGAGGTGACTTCGATTGACGTGGGCGAAGGCGATTCCACCCTGCTCGTCACGCCGCAAGGCCGCACCTTGCTGATCGATGCCGGAGGTCCCATCGGCCCCGGCGGCTCGCAACTCGACTTCGGCGAAGACGTCGTCTCTCCCTATCTCTGGACGCGCGGCATCTCGCGCCTCGACGCGGTCGCGATTACTCACGGACACTCCGACCACATCGGTGGAATGGTCGCCGTGCTCAAGAACTTCAGGCCGAAGGAATTGTGGGTAGGCTTGCTGCCGCCAAGTCGGGCCCTGGAGAACGTGGTCATCACGGCTCAAGCACTCGGCATCAACGTCGTGCGCCACTGGGAGGGAGACGAGTTCGACCTCGGCGGCGCCACCGTCCGCGTGCTGTTTCCGCCGCGCGACTGGTTCGTGGGCGTCAGGCCGCAGAACAATGATTCGATGGTGCTACGCGTAAACTATGGCGATTCTTCGGTTCTGCTGGAGGGAGATGCGGAGAAGCAGGTGGAACGCCGCGTGGCCGCGCTCCATCATCCAACCGCGAACCTGGTGAAAGTTGGCCATCACGGAAGCGCCAATGCGACCTCGCCGGAACTGGTCGCGTCGGCCAAACCCGAGTTCACCATCATTTCCGTAGGATCAGGCAATTCGTTCGGCTTGCCCCGGACCGAAGTTCTTCGCCGCCTGGGCGACGCGGGGGCCCGCGTCTACCGTACCGATCTCGATGGAGCCGTCACCTTCTACCTCGACGGCCACTCCGTCACCCCTTCTGTGGCGGCTCTTCAATAATCGCAATCTCCGCCGTTTCGTCGTCGTCAGGCGGCGATTGCAGCCCTTCGGCGATCACGCGACGCGCTGTTTCCGCATCCTCTTCCCGCACCAGGAGGATCATCCCGCCTAGACCGGGGAAAGCATCTTGCACCAGGGATGCCGAAGTGAGATTGCTGTCGATGCCCGCCGAATCGAGCAACCCCTTAACCACCAACGCCTCAGGTTCCTGCTCCGAGTCGAACACCTTCACCAGTTTCTCGTTGGGATCAGGATGCGGCTGCGTGTCGGCGGCTGGATTGCCAGGTTCTGCCATGATCTCTCCAATTCTGGAATCGGACCCGAGCCGGGATAGACCAATTCCAAACTACCCGACTGATTTTACTCTCCCTTTGCTCATGTGGGGACAGCCGAGGGCGGCTGTCCAGCGGAGCGAAGCTCCGCCGCAAGTGGAAAAGCGGGTCGCGAGAGTCTGTCTCCCCTAGCGTGAAGCCAGAGCGCTGGGTGCCCCATTTCTCGCGTTCTTTGCGAGAAGGCCTGCCCTGAGCGAAGTCGAAGGGTGGGGCTTTTCTCTCCTCTCCACAACACTCATGGTCCCGATCCCGAAACGGCACCTTCGGGTAGTTGTTTTCTTCCGTGGCTGCGAGAGAATGCCCTTAACCATTGGCGCAACGCAGGGATGCTTCGCGTCATCCAAAGTTGTGGGGCTGGAAAAGGGGACACCATGAACATTCATCGGCAGGCAGGGCAGGGAACGAGCTTTCCCATGGCGGAGCAGGAATCCCTCCGCGAGCGCGAGGAGGAAGCCCGAAAAATCCGCCGCCTGCAGGTGATGATCAGCATGGTGATATCCGTCATCAGCCAGGACCCCAACCTCACCGTTGAAGAAGCTTCAGAGTTGGCCGCCGGAGCCAAACGCGCCGCGCTGGCCATGTTCCCGGACAAAGAACTCGCCTACGATCTGCTCTACAAGCCGCGCCTGCAAAGGCTGATGAAGGAACGCTTCCGCCTGCAGTAGAGCAGCCCCTGAACGCGTTTCCGTTGGTCAACGTGGCAAAGCCCATGCTTTGTCAATAATTGAGTAGTTTCCGGTTTGCCGACAACCCACCCGGAATCGTCGCATCCGCGGGCAACGTGTCTGAACAGGCTATAATTGCGCCCACGCATGGCTCTGACCTCTGGCACGAAACTCGGTCCTTACGAAATCCAGTCGCCGCTGGGCGCGGGCGGCATGGGCGAGGTGTATCGCGCACACGATACGCCTTGATCGCACCGTCGCGATCAAGATCGTGCCCGAAACTTTTTCGAGCGACTCCGACCGTCTGCGCCGGTTTCAGGCTGAAGCGTGCATCCTGAGCACTTTGAATCATCCTAGGTGTGCTTGCCATTTATGAAGTCGGCGAGCAGGACGGCACGCGCTACCTGGTTTCGGAGTTTCTGGAAGGGCAGACCCTGCGCGAGAAATTGGCAGCGGGGGCACTCTCGCGATGGCGCATCGTCGAATGTGCTCTCGAGAGCCCCGGGAACAATAGAATCGGGTCGGGAGATCGAACATGAGCAAGGGCAAGGAAGCGGGAAATATTTCGCGGCGGGGTTTCATGGGCACTGCAATCGGCGGTGCTGGACTGGTGCTCGCGAATGAGATCTTCAGTCCAAAGGTTCTCAACGCGGCCGAGAAGAGCGCGGCGCAAACGATGATCGGCGTTCCGTTCGAGGCAAAGGAGCACGTGCGGCTGGGCATTATCGGCGTGGGCGGACGGGGCACGAGCCTATTGGGAGACCTGCTGGCCGTGGAGAACGTCGACGTGAAGGCGATCTGCGATCTGGTTCCGGCGAAAGTAGAGCATGCACAGAAGATGGTCACCGATGCGGGACAGGCCAAACCTGCCGGCTTCGGCAAGGGCGATTGGGATTTCAAGAATCTGAATCAGCTCGATCTGGACATTGTCTATGTCGCGACGCCCTGGAACTGGCACGTGCCGATGGCCGTCGATGCGATGAAGAATGGCAAGCATGCCGCGGTTGAGGTGCCGGCCGCCACGACGCTCGAGGAATGCTGGGATCTGGTGAATACATCGGAGTCGACACGCAAGCACTGCGTAATTCTCGAGAACTGCTGCTACGGCGCAAACGAGATGATGGTGCTGGAAATGGTGCGCGACGGATTCTTTGGCGAGATTACGCACGGCGAGGCGGCTTATCTGCACGACTTGCGCGGCATTGTGACGGCAAACGAAGGCGAAGGCTTGTGGCGGCGATTTCCGCACATGCAGCGCAACGGCAATCTTTATCCGACGCATGGATTGGGACCGGTGGCACATTACATGGATATCCATCGGGGCGACCGGTTGGATTACATGGTTTCGGTGAGTTCTCAGGAGGCTTCACTGAGTGCATACGTGAAGGCACATTTTCCTGACGGCGATCCGAAGCGGAGAGAGAAGTACGTTTGCGGTGATATGAATACTAGCATCATCAAGACGGTGAAAGGGCGGTCGATCCTGTTGCAGCATGATGTGGTGAATCCACGGCCGTACAGCCGGCTGAACCTGATTGAGGGCACGAAGGGAATCTTTGCCGATTATCCGCCGCGCGTTTTTACCGATGGACAAAAGGATGAGGATTGGCAAAAGATCGACGCGTTTCGGCAAAAGTACGAGCACCCACTGTGGAAGACGACTGGAGATTTGGCGCGAAAGATGGGCGGCCACGGGGGAATGGACTACGTGATGAATTACCGGCTGATGGACTGCGTGAAGCGAGGTCTGGCTCCGGATATCGATGTTTACGATGCCGCCGCGTGGAGCGCTCCTACGCCGCTGAGCGAGAAGTCGGTGGCGGAGAATGGAACTTCGCAGAAGTTTCCTGACTTTACCCGCGGTCAGTGGCAAGCTCGTTCGGACTCCGGACGCTTTGCCGGCTAGTGGATTGTGCCGCTGTTGTTTGACTCGTTGTGGCGGGAGGACGCTTCGATGGTCGAGAGTGCGCAACTGGAAACTCGGCAGCAAGTGGTCGTCGTAAAAGAGCCAACTGGAAAGCCGGAGAGTACGGGCCGCGTGATCTCGCTGGACGTGCTCCGCGGGACTGTGATGGTGCTGATGCTGAACGAGGCAACACATCTTCACCAGGTGGCGGAGTCGTTTCCGCACAGCTGGTTCTGGAGCGTGATCGGTTTTAACACCGAGCACGTACCATGGCAGGGTTGCTCGCTGCACGATCTGATTCAACCGGCGTTTTCGTTCCTCGTGGGCGCGGCACTTCCGTTCTCAATCGCCGGCCGGAAAATGAAGGGACAGAGCTTTGGGAAGATGGTCGGACATGCGGCCTGGCGCGCGTTCTTGCTGATTGCTCTCGGAATCTTTCTGCGCTCCCAGTGGTCACATCAAACCTATCTCACGTTTGAGGACACACTAACGCAGATCGGACTGGGTTACGTTTTCCTGTTCTTGCTGGGATTCACGCGCGTGCGAACCCAGATGATTGTGTTTCTGCTGATCCTGATCTGTTTCTGGGCGGCATTCGTGATGTACCCCGCACCGGGTCCGAACTTCGACTATGCGCGGGTGGGAGTTCCGCAGAACTGGGAGTACAACTACACCGGATTCCTGTCTCACTTTAATAAGAATTCCAATTTGTCGTGGGCATTCGATGTCTGGTTCCTGAATCTGTTTCCGCGAGAACACCCATTTGTCTTCAACGAAGGTGGTTGGTCGACTCTCAGTTTTATTCCGACGCTGGCAACAATGATTCTCGGGCTACTCACCGGGGAATGGCTCAAGGGGGATCGATCGAAAGAACAAAAACTGGGCGGGCTCGTGATTGCAGGTGCGGGGCTCGTGCTGCTGGGATTGATATGCCAATGGGTGGGGATTTGTCCCATCGTGAAGCGCGTATGGACATCGGCGTACACGCTTTACAGCGGGGGATTGGTGATTCTGATGTTGGCGGGATTTTACACGCTCATTGAGTGGAAAGGCTGGCGGGCTTGGGCGTTTCCGCTGGTTGTGGTCGGGATGAACTCGATCGCGATTTATGTAATGAGCTGGACGATGGAGCCGTTCTTTCTTAGGTCGTTACAGATCCACATGGGGTGGCTGCTCAATCGAGTGGCCAGGCCGACTTTTCAGCCGGCGGTGTATGGTGTTGGAGTCATGCTGAGCTTTTGGGTGATTCTGTTTTGGATGTACCGGCGGAGACTTTTCTTGAGAATCTGAACTTAAGATTAGAAGGCTCATCTCCGTTCCTCATCTAACTCCGGAGGGGCCTGCGCGCGGGCTGATCTGCGGCTCGCTAAGCGGCGCACGCAGGTCAATCGCAAGCTCCGCCCCAACTCCCGAGCGACGGGCAACTCGGACGTAACTGGCGAAACAAAGACACGCACGTCACCGACTCCGGTCGGCGAGTACGCCACCTACGGTCCTACTCATCCACCACCGCATTCCTCAGCGTCCCCACGCCTTCCACGCTGACCTCCACCACATCCCCCGCCACCAGTGGCCCCAC
>JADGNP010000670.1 GCA_017883425.1 Candidatus Sulfotelmatobacter sp.
GTGCACCTTCCTCGCGAAGGCGGCCGGATCAGCAAATACGCCGTTGTAATCGGTCTTGGGATCAAGTTTCCGGTCCCCAAGCACGAGCATCCCGCCAGCTCCACTGAATCCGCCAATGTAGGAAAAAAGATCCAGATGATTGAGCGTGATCTGGAACGTCTGCATGCCTCCCATCGAAAGGCCAGCCATCGCGCGATGATCTCGATCCGAGAGTGTTCGAAAGGTCGAATCAATGTAGGGAATGAGAACCTGTGTCACGTCATCTTCAAAGGCTGCTGCCATGTCCTGCATCGCCTTCAACATCTCGGGAGAACCAAAGGGTTTTCCGGTTAGATCGGGTGGAGCTTGGCCGGCGCGTCTTGCGTAGCCATATGCCATAACGATGATCATGGGCTTGCAGCTTCCCGCTGCGATCAGATTGTCGAGGATGAAGTTTGCACGCCCCTGCCGAATCCACCCCGTCTCGTCCTCACCGCCACCATGCTGGAGATAGAGCACCGGATAGCGCACCTTGGTCTGCGTATCGTAACTAGGCGGCAGGTAGACCAGCGCGTGCCGCCACGTTCCCGTAACCTTCGAGTTGTACCAAACCTCACGCACCTGCCCATGCGGCACATCTTGAATGGAATAATAAGTGGAGCCTGGCTCAGGAACCTCAACTGCACTTACGTGCTTGCCGCCACCAAAATAGGCATGACTGTTGAGATCGCTGACCTCCGCCCCGTCAATAATTAATGTGTAATAGTGAAAACCGGGAACAAGCGGAGGGGTGGTAACGGTCCAAACTCCGTCCGACTGCTTCTCCATATCTACTTTCGGCCCGCTCCAGAAATTCAACTTGACCTTTGTGGCGTCGGGAGCATTCACGCGGATCTGAACTCTCCCGGTGCTATCAACGCGGGGATAGTCTGCTCCCCACACATTGGTAGCGGCAGGTTTAAAATCGCTGTGTTCTTGTGCCCAGCAGAGACTCGCAACAAGGATTATTGCCATTCCAACGCACTTCATGTCTTCGCTCCATCATTCACGACTTCGCACGGCAATACCGAGAGTCTACGAATCTTTGTCGGCGCATTTGGACCTTTTTCGTGTCTCTCTTTCTTTAGGGCAACCGAGACACGAAAAGCCTCGCAGGCCCCGGTTTAAGATATCGTTAACTGTAACGAAGCGAAGAGGAAAATGCCAGATATTCTTAAGAAATCTACGGCAGGCTGCGGCGCCGAATCGCTGACGGATTGAGCGGTTCTGACGGGCGCGAAACTCAGGTTGGCCGCCTCGAGTCTCGTCAAACCTACGGCTTCTTGCGACGCCCAAATCGGGGCAGTGGTCGGTTGTGCCAGCCAGGGACAGCTATCGTAGCTTTGTTGGGATTGAGCCGGAGATATCCCGCTTCACCACTCTCGCAGTCGTCTTTTTCGCGGGCCGTCGTCGTGTCGATGCGCGCACGACCAGTTGTGGTTGCAACACCACTGTTTCAGGTTTGGGTGGTACTTTCGAGTGCAGAATTGCGAGCGTGAGACGCGCAGCTTGCTCCCCAATCTGCCGGCTGTGCTGATCGATACTCGAAAGCGGAACCCGCAGAGAATCGTCATAGTGAAGGTTCCCGCAACCGATCACCGCAAGGTCCTCCGGGATGCGTATGCCCTGATCCAATGCATAATTCATGGCGCCCATTGCCAGGGGATCGTTAAAACAGAACACCCCGTCGGGCCTGGGCTTGAGACTCAGTAGTTGGCGCATGGCTTCCGCGCCCCGCTGTTTCGTTTCAACATCTCCTTTGCGTTCGCTGATGATATAAGCATCAACGATTGTCAACCTGGCTTGCGTAAGTGCTTGCTTAAATCCGTCCATGCGGTGCACGCCCGTACTGGTTTCTGGCCCCCGAATGTGGGCAATTCTCTTACAGCCGATATCGATGAGGTGTTTGGTGGCTAGCCTTCCAACGGCTTCATCGTCCACCCCGACGAAATTCGCCGTAAGGCCAGGCAAGGTACGATCGATCAAAACATAAGGAGTCTTTCGCCGTTCGATTCGGAAGAAGAGATCTACGGTCGAGCGACACGAGGCGATGATCAACGCGTCGAGACGGCGTGCCAACAGTTGATTGATCTCCTGTTCCTCAATAGCCGGATCTTCCTCCGAGGAGGAAATGATCAGAGAGAATCCGCTCCCTCTCAAGACATCCGAAAGAGATTTGGCGACTTCTGCGAAAAAGGGATGGAGCAGGTCCGGAACAACCAGGCCAACCAGATACGACCGACCGGTGACGAGGCTGCGTGCGGCCAGATTAGGCTGATAGTCAAGCTCTTTTACGCGCGCCAGAACTCGCTCGCGAGTTTCGTCTCCCACATCAGGATGATTCCGAAGAACCTTGGAAATCGTCATAACCGAGACTCCAAGGTCTTTCGCAATGTCCTTCATTCGTGTGGTCATAACTTGTCAGCCAGTATACAAAACACACGTTTCTGCAATTTCCATCCCCGATCCTCGACCATCCGGCACGATGTCGTCCTGAGGGAACCGCAGACGACGTAAAAGTCTTGCTGTGCTCTGCAGTTGTTGACATCGCTAACTGTAACGATTATCGTCCATCGTGTGCAAGCTCCGTTTTGCGCCTTCGTATCGGCTTAGTCTCCATTCTTTGGTCTGATCAACGGGCGATGAGGAATTCAGGCACTCTTGCTGCGTTCGGTATTGGACGATTTATCTCCGCCTGGCTTATGCGCTTCATGGCCCCCACTAAACTGCTTGGCTCTTACGCAACGGTG
>JADGNP010000179.1 GCA_017883425.1 Candidatus Sulfotelmatobacter sp.
CCGATATGAAGTCTCAGTGCTGGTTCAGCCTCTGCTGCGTGGTTGGGCTCATTTTCTGCGTGGGTGGACTCATTGTGGGTACCTGGGGAAAAACCGACATGTATTGATATCCCATTGTCCCCTACCGGAGAGACTATCGCGTCCTCGTACCGCACCGGGACACAGCAGGAGCGCGAGGAGGCGCTGGGCGCCTGGCTCCGGGCCACGATCCACCGACTCGAAGGCGAGAAAGTGAAGCACGCGGCGTCTGCCGATTTGCCTAGCTAGGCGATCTTCCCCAAGTCAGAGACCATCGAAGATGCATGGAGGATAGAGCAGAACGCCCGGCCCATGAACCCGATTGACCATGGCGCTCAAGATTAGTATTGAAAAATCGCCATTTCACTCATTTGACCCGCTATCGAGACGGCGAGGAAGAGGGCCGAGGGTTCGATGCAGGCGTCCCTATATTGCGGTATCGACCCAAGAACGGCCACAGCAAAGCTGCCGCTGCCACGATAAGAACCCAGAACCAAAACCGCAGCCTGCGTCTGTTGAGTCTATCCACGGCAAGAGTATGACGCAGCAGTTCCCCTGAATCAAACTGCCGCTAACTGTCGCAAAATCCCCATTACGCTCATTGACGCTCGAACACAGTAATAGCAATACTCTATGCGGCCATCCGTTCCGGGAAGCAAAGCGAGGGCTGTAGGTCGAGTTTTTCTACTGCCGGCTTCACATTGATGTGGAATGACGCTCGGTCTCGTGCGAGCTTTGGGCCAATCACACCGGTCAACCTCTCAACAGTGGTGCTCAAGTCTTTGGCATGCATCTGCTGCAATTCAACCACAATTGTGATGTCGAACAACCCACTTTCGCATTCTTGAGAGCGTTGTACCCTATGCGCGAGCAAACTGCCCCCGAGCATCCGAGCAAGGCTCACGAGCGAGCGGCTCTTGCACGCGGGGCATTCCTCACCTTGACTGCTACTGATGACCTCGCAATCCAGGCAGAAGACTGCATTCCAGAGAGGGAGAACTCCTGCGTCCAGATGGTTCCTTTTTCCGGCGAACATATACACCTACCTCTGTCGCTGAGATGTGGGCAGCTACATTCAACAAGAATACAGCGTTATTCTCAATGTGTAACCTGTCAGAGTATTCAGTACGCATATTCAAGACTGTTCCGTTGTGATTTCACAGGTATGCATGTATTTAGCGCTCTTCTTCCGTATCCTGATTGATTCGATGACCGGCCTTAGTGCCAGCCTTTGAGATCATCGGCTGCGACGACATCAACTTCGTCTGTGTCAGTTGTTCCCGTATTATTCATACGAACGATCAGCGGGACAAACTCCCATCGTCCAATAAGATACAAAGTCTTACGCTGCTGCCCCGCCGCGCTGACACTCCTTGTCAGACCCGTGCGAGCGCGTTGCTCGTTCGATGATCGGCACCAGCCGTTCCGGGAGTTCGCTCTTCATCACGTATTCATCCACCAACCACAGGATACGCTCGGGCATCTCGGCGTACGCCGAAAGCAGGATGATCGGTAGGGTGGGAAACCGTTGCTTGATGTGGCAGGCTACGGCTTCCGCGTCCATGCCTTCCGTTTTGTACTCCAGTAAAACCGCGGCTACAGGCGTTTCCTCCAACATCTTCAACGCAGGGTAGCTGCTCGACGCGATCTTGACGCGATAACCATGAGATTCCAGAGTCGCTTTGCGGAGCTCTAATGCCTGTGGCAGGTCGTCGATATACAACACAGTGGGAGATTCCATTGCTACTCCGAATCTACGGGGATATCGAAGCAACCGCTATACCAAGCTGAAGGCCTTAAAACTCGTGGAGTTACGAGGGGAGATCGGGGGATGGCGCAAGACTTTGCACATTTAGGGAAGGCGCGGCATAACGGGTATGGGGCGGAAAGGCGTGCTGGACACGGGAAGTGGCGGGAAGCGTTCGGCAGTGAAGATGGAAGATGTTCGGAATATTTCCGGCGTTGCGCGGCATGCTTTTGGGGTGTATGTTTCCGCTGACCAACTGGAGAAGGAGTAAGTTCAGTACCTGAGCCAACTCTGGTCGCAGGCACGATTTCCCGGAAGGACAACTGGGCAGCGTGGCGCATACCTCGTTGCAATATTGTTGGCGATAAATCTCTATTACACTCATCTGGCTTCCGGGAGGGGATTTTGAGTGTAATCGCCTTGGTTACAACAGTTGCTTCCGCTTTGCTCTGATGCTTTGGTGATGCGATACTGCTCACCAGCAATTTGGTCATGCGGGTTATCGCCGATGCTATAAGCCAGACGCGAGCGAGAGTTTGGCAAGGAGTGTGAGTCTTGAAAAAGACTTTGACAAGAGCGGGAGCATGGTTGCTGGCGACGCTGATGACAATCGCGGTAGGAGCGACGATGACCGCGATCAGTTCAGTTCCGGCACGCGCTCAACAGTCGAGCCTGGAGCAGCCGGATAACAACACTTGGTTGGAAGACATACATGGCGAGCGGCCAATGGCTTGGGTGAAGGCAGAGAATGCGCGGACGGCTGCGGTGCTGGAGAAGGACAGGCACTTTTCGCCCCTGGAGGCAGAGGCGCTGAAGGTGATCGAGTCCCCCGATCGGCTGCCAGACCCGGAGTTTCGCAACGGCACGGTGTACAACACGTGGCGCGATGCCGACCATGTGCGGGGAATCGTCCGGCGCACAACGCTCAAGGATTATCTGACGACGGAGCCCAAGTGGGAAACGGTGCTGGACTACGATGCGCTCTCCAAAGCCGACAAGCAGAGTTGGGTGGGCGAAGGATTCACATGCCTGCAACCGGACGATGAGCTTTGCCTGGCCGAGCTGTCGGCGGGGGGCGAGGATGCTTCGATCCTGCGCGAGATGAACCTGAAGACGGGCAAGTTCGTCGAGGGCGGTTTTGTGCTGCCGCGCGGCAAGCAGGACGTGGCGTGGGTGGACAAAGACACCCTGCTGGTTGCGCGCGATTGGGGCACGGGAACCATGAGCGAGGCCGGTTACCCAATCACCATACGTCAGTGGAAACGCGGCCAACCGCTGGAGAGCGCCAAGGAGGTGTTTCGCGGAGACGTCAAGGACAACGGCTACGGCAATAGTCCGCGCGTGCTCGTGGATGGACAGGGCCACCACGCAGTGATTGTGCAGCGGAATCTGAGCACCTTTGCGGCTGAGAACTACCTGCTGCTGCCCGGCGGAGCCAGGAAGCTGGCGCTGCCGCTCAAGGCTCGCGTAGGTGGGCTGCTGGGCGGTCAGTTGCTGGTAACGCTGGAAGAGGACTGGACGCCCGAGGGACAAACCAACAAGATCTCCCAGGGGTCGGTGGTTGCGCTTGATTTGGCCGCGGTCGAAAAGGATCCGGTGCAGCTCAAGCCGGTCGTGGTGTTTGCACCCACCGCACAGGAGTTTGAAGAGTGGTATGGCACGACCAAGAACCATCTGATCCTGGCCACGCTCGAACATGTGCAGCAACGCGCGTATGTGTACACGCTAGGCAGCGATGGGGATTGGACGCGGAAGCCGCTTCCTCTGCCAGCCAATCTGACCATCGGTTCCGGGACCTTGAGCCATACCGACGACCGCTTTTTTATGGGCGTGGAGGGATTCTTAACGCCACCCTCGCTGTGGCTTGGCGATGCGGGAGATGGTTCGTTAGCTCCGGCCAAGTCGCAGAAGGCGCAGTTTGACGCCAGCGGCGATGTGGTGGAGCAACTGGAGGCGACCTCCAAGGACGGCACCAAGATTCCGTACTTTGCGGTGCATCGCCAGGATATGCGCTACGACGGATCGAACCCGACTCTGCTGACGGCCTACGGGGGATTCCAGATTGCGTATACCCCGTACTACTTTCCGGTGGATGGCAAGCTGTGGCTCGAGCATGGAGGCGTGTATGTCCTGGCCAACATCCGGGGTGGCGGCGAGTTTGGTCCGGCGTGGCATGAAGCGGGGCTCAAGACGCACCGCCAGCGTATTTACGACGACTTCTATGCGGTGGCCCAGGATCTGGTGACGCGCAAGATCACGTCTTCACGCAGGTTGGGAATTATCGGCGGATCGAATGGCGGACTGCTGATGGGGGTGGAGTTCACCCAACACCCGGAGATGTGGAATGCAGTGGTGATCCAGATCCCGCTGCTGGACATGCTGGGGTTTGAGCATCTGTCGGCTGGCGCATCATGGGTGGGCGAGTACGGTTCGGTCTCAGTGCCCGAGGAGCGGGCGTTCCTAGCGTCCATTTCGCCGTATAACCAACTGAAGCCGGATGTGCATTATCCGGAGCCGCTCATCTTTACGACAACCAAGGACGATCGCGTGGGGCCGGTTCATGCGCGCAAGTTTGCAGCACGCCTGGAAGAGTTTCACAAACTGTTCTTCTATGACGAGATCATCGAGGGCGGACACGGCGAAGGCGCGGATAAGAAGCAGGAAGCGAGGACTGATGCCGAGTACTTCACCTATCTGATGATGAAGTTGATGGATTGAGCTGGGCCCGGACAGCGTGATTGAAGAACTGACACCTCAACTCCTGGTCGTCGGCCAAGGATACTGTGGAGCTGCCACCGGTAGGCGAATCGTCTCAAATTCTCAAATGGCGAAACATCTCTATAGCACAAGTTTGCGCTTTCCTTTCGCCTATCTGGCGAACAAAAGGCGCAAAGTTGCGATAAGGCCTGGTTTCGACAGTTACGGCTGCCCGATTGGGCTAACGTACAATTACTCTGATGTTTACAGTTGGTTCGCAAGGTAGCTACGGGTGGCTGGTCACTGACGACAATTTCGACCTCTTGCAATTGTGCCCGGAAATCGTGCTCGGGAAATACGTCGCTGTCACCTCCATTGATAGCGGCCAGCTCATACCTACCGACAAAGAAACGGCGGCTGGCTGGCAGAGTCGGGCAAAAATTGCGTACAGCCCGAAGATTGAAACTGCTCAAGATTTACCGCATGGCGGCTGGGACGAATGGTACATCTTCAACAGTCCCACAGACCTCGGCACAAGCCATCTTGCAGAGAATATCTTTGAAGTGCCGCAAGAGCAGGGACACGTAAGCGTACTCGTGAATTACGGTTTCACGTTGCACCCACCCGAGAGAAGCAAGAACCTCGCCACTTTGTTCTGGGAGCAACTAGCACGGATTCGCCCGGAGTCCTATGTTGCGGATAATGATTACCTGACTTTCGTGAGCATGAACAAGAGTCTTTTCGCCAGTGTCCGCGATGCGGTAAAAGCACTCGGCTAAAGTAGTCGCACGCACTGGGTTTCCGATAGCTGGCGTAATATCCCCATTACACTCAAAACCATCTCTGCCGCCGCCCCTGTTACGATAATTCCAGCCCATGATTCAGCTTTCCGGCGCCGGAAAACGTTTCGGCCACAAACTCCTCTTCGAAAACGCGGACTGGCTGATCACGTCCAACGACCGCATCGGCCTCGTGGGCGGGAACGGCACCGGCAAGTCCACGCTCATGAAGGTCCTCGCGGGCATGGACACGTTCGACTACGGCACCCTCACCATCGCCAAAGGCACGTCTGCCGGATATCTCCCCCAGGATGGCCTGACTCTCTCCGGCCGCAGCGTCTTCGCCGAGTGCATGTCCGTCTTCGACGATCTGCGCGCGATGGAAGTGGAAATGGAATCCCTGACTCATAGCATGGCGGAACTCGACCACACCAGCCCGGAATACTCCGCCGTCGCCGACCGCTACCATCGCGTCGAACACGAGTTCCGCACCCGCGACGGCTATTCCATCGAAGCGGAAGTGGGACGAGTGCTGATGGGCCTGGGGTTTACCAAAGAAGACTGGCCGCGCCTGACCGACGAATTCTCCGGCGGATGGCAGATGCGTCTCGCGCTCGCGAAACTCCTGCTGCAGCAGCCGAACCTCCTGCTCCTCGACGAACCCACCAACCACCTCGATCTCGAAGCCCGCAACTGGCTCGAAGACTATCTCCAGAACTACCCGCACGCCTTCGTGCTGATCTCGCACGACCGCTACTTCCTCGACGTCACGGTCAACAAGATCGCCGAAATCTGGAACAAACGTTTCTGGTTCTACACGGGCAACTACGACAAGTTCCTCGCCCAGAAGACGCAGCGCAATGAGCAACTGCAAGCCGCCTACCGCAACCAGCGCGACCGCATCGACCAGCTCGAAGTCTTCATCAACCGCTTCCGCTACCAGGCCACCAAGGCCAAGCAGGTGCAGAGCCGCATCAAGGAACTGGAAAAGATCGAGCGCATCGAGATTCCCCCGGAAGAAAAGACCATCCACTTTTCGTTCCCGCAGCCCAAGCCCAGCGGCCGCATCGTCGCCGAGTTCGAAGGTGTGGCCAAGAGCTATTCCGGCAAAAACGGAGGTGCCGAGAAAGAAGTCTTCCGCAACGTCAGCTTCATGATCGAGCGCACAGACCGCATAGCACTCGTCGGAGTCAACGGCGCGGGCAAGTCCACGCTGATCAAGCTGCTCGCCGGCACCGAACCCGTCTCGCGCGGCGAATTCCGCCTGGGCCACAACGTCCAGTCCGACTATTTCGCTCAGGACCAGTACAAGGAACTCGATCCCGACGCCCGCATCCTCGACGATCTTGGCGAAGCCTCTCCCCCCTCCGGCGAGACCGAACTGCGCAGCCTGCTCGGCTGTTTCCTGTTCTCCGATGACGACGTGTTCAAGAAGATCGGCGTCCTCTCCGGCGGCGAGCGCGGCCGCTACGCGCTGTTGCGCCTGCTGCTGCATCCCGCAAACTTCCTGCTGCTCGACGAACCCACCAACCACCTCGACCTGCGAGCCAAGGACGTGCTTCTCGATGCGCTTGTGAAATATACCGGCACGGTCGTCTTCGTCTCGCACGACAGGTACTTCATCGACAAGCTGGCCACGCGCGTCTTCGAAGTCGGCGACGGCAAAGTCGAAGTCTTCCCCGGCAACTACGAAGACTATCTCTGGCGCAAACAGGGCGGGCAGCACGTCGCGCCCACGCTGGACGATGTCCCCGGAGCAAAGGCGGCGAAGACGGGATCGTCGTCAGCGACGAAGCCAGCCGCATCAGACCAGCCCACCAACGGAAATCGCAGCGCCGGAACCGAGGGCGTGACCGAGGCATCCAGGAAGCGCCTGAACCCCATCAAGCGCAAGCAAATGGAAGATCGCGTTCGCGAGTTGGAAGAGGAAATCAGCCGGGTGGAAGCCGCTATTGCCCACTGCGAAACCGCCCTGCAGAATTTCGTCAGCGCCGACGAAAGCCATCGCCAGTCGCAGGAACTCGACCAGCACAAAGCAAACCACTCCGTCCTGATGAAGGAGTGGGAGGAATTTTCCCAGGAGTTATCGAACTCCGGCTAGGGCATTCCGAATGATTTTCTTTGCGACCTTCGCGTAACCTTAGCGTCCTCAGCGGTTACTTCTTAACCCGTTTGAAACCGCAAAGGACGCCGAGACCGTCTTCGGTGCTCGTCTCCCAACAGCCTCCTCCGCAGCCGTACACCATCTTCCGTAATCTCTCGCCTCCGCTTACGCCTGTGCGATAGTCAGGTTGGCCAAGTGGCCAGCAACTGCCGAGGCCACAAATTTCAAGACCAACCGCATGAACAGGTGCCAGGCGCCTCAGGGCGAGGCGCCGCGCGGGAACCCAAGGAAGGTCGCATGCTTCAGTCGTCGGAGAACTCGTTTAATCTGAAGTCCAACTCACCGGCTTCCAACCCCAACGCCTTCAATCCAATCAAAACCGTCACCGCTCCCGTGGATCAGGCCACCATCGGCCGCACTTTGGTCATCAAGGGCGAAATCAGCGGCTCCGAGGCTCTCTACATCGACGGCCGCATCGAAGGCAAGATCACCATGCCCGACAGCCGCGTCACCATCGGCCGCAACGGCAAGGTCGACGCCAGCATCCAAGCCCGCGAAGTTGTGGTTATGGGCAAGGTGACCGGCAACATCGAGTGCAGTGATCGCGTCGATATCCGCGCCGAAGGCTCGGTCAGCGGCGACATCTCCACCGCGCGCATCAGCGTGGAAGACGGCGCCGCGCTCAAGGGTGGAATTCAAGTCCGCAGCGAGGGCAAACAGCACCAGCCCCAGGCTCAGAAGTCAGCCGAGACCCCCAAGGCCCTGGCTGCTACAGCCAGCGCGTAGTTGGCGGAAAGTCGTCGGGTTTACAAACAAGGGGCACGCTCGCGCGTGCCCCTGCTGTTTGCAATGAATCCGTAGCGCCGCCGTCCCGGCGGCTGTCGCGGGGCCGTCTCGGCCCCGCACGCGAGGCCAAGATGGCCTCGCTACAGCCGGCAAGATGCCGGCGCTACGAACGACACGCTATTTCTTCTCCCCAGCCCGGAAATCCAGCGCCGCTGAATTCATGCAATAACGCAGCCCCGTCGGCGCCGGACCGTCCTCAAACACATGTCCCAGATGCGCGTCGCACTTGGCGCAGCGAACCTCGGTCCGCACCATGCCGTACTTCGAATCGCGATGCTCGACGACATTGCTGGCCTCCCCGGGCTTGTAGAAACTCGGCCAACCCGTCCCCGAATTAAACTTCGTCTGCGAATCGAACAGCGGAGCGTCACAGCACACGCAGTGATACATCCCCGGCTCTTTCGTGTTCCAGTATTTCCCGGTAAACGCGCACTCGGTTCCCGCCTCGCGCGTCACGTGATACTGCTCGTCGCTCAGCTGCTTCTTCCACTCGGCTTCAGTTTTCATGATCTTCTCTGCTTTTTCTGGCATGGAGAAATGACTCCGTTTCAATGACATTTTTTCGCCAAAGATTTGGATGTTTCAGATCGACAAAAGTGACACAAACCCGACTCCGCTCGATGATTTGTTCGCCATCACGCATTGATAGGCACCCGAAGGTCTGCTCTTGCTGCTCCGACTACCTCTCCACATCCTCCCCCACCTTCCGATACTTCCCCCGAAAGAACAGTAGCGGCTCTCCCTCCCGCACTACTACGTCCTCGACCTCGGCAATAAAGATCGTATGGTCTCCGGCCACTTCCGCCGAGTGCAGCCGGCAGTCCAGGTACGCCAGCGATCCATGCAGCATCGGAGTCCCCTGTTTGGTCCGGTCAAACCGCGCCCCGGCCTCGGCTTCTGCGTTCTCGTGCGCGCGGTCCGTCCGCGCGTAGTACTCCGAAATCGCCCGCTGATCCTCGCAGAGCACGTTGATCCCGAATCGTTTCTTCGTATGGAGATGCGTGTGCGTCCGCGTGTTGTGGTCCACGCAAACCAGCACCAGCGGCGGATCGAGCGAGACCGAAGCGAACGCGTTGGCGGTCATCCCGTGCACTTCGCCCTCAAGGTCGACCGTAATGATCGTCACCCCGGTGCCGAAGCACCCCATCGCTTTGCGAAATTCCAGAGAATTCAATTTACACCGGATTTGCTCCCCGCCGATCTTGTCGGCACGATGATCTATAATCAGAAAGACGGCAAGTTCTTCACGAGGAAAGGCCCGATCTTCGCAAATTT
>JADGNP010000671.1 GCA_017883425.1 Candidatus Sulfotelmatobacter sp.
TGCTTTCCATGGGCATGTCGCACGACTTCGAGGTGGCGATCGAGGAAGGGTCGACTTGCGTGCGCGTGGGTACCGCCATCTTCGGGGAAAGAACAAGGGCTTAACCACAGAGGACACAGGGGACACAGAGGAAATACGAATGATCCCTTTTCAGGAGTCGGGCGGCGGAGTGACCTTCGCCGTCAAGGTTCATCCGCGCGCCAAGAAGAACGCCATCACCGGCGAACTGGGCAATGCTTTGAAAGTCTCCCTGACCACACCTCCGGTGGAGGGCCGGGCCAACGAGGCCTGCATCGAATTCTTCGCGAAACTTTTGAAGGTGCCACGATCTTCCGTTACCATTGCCTCCGGCCAGACCAGCCGGAATAAAGTCATCCGCGTAACTGGAGTGACCGGGCAGTACGTTCGAGATCGATTACTCGGCTGATCGCGGGCGGGGGCGCGCGCGCCACACAAAATCAGGAGCCACTTTGACCTTCTCCCAGCGCTTCGAAGAAATACGGACCGGATTCGAACGGCCGTTCTGGGTTGCGAATATCACCGAGATTTTCGAGCGGCTGGCCTACTACGGGGCGTTTGCTTCGCTGGCCTTGTACCTGCAGGAGCAGCTGAATTTCTCGACCGAACAGACCGGCACGTTGACCGGCATCTTCGGCGGCATGGTGTGGTTTCTCGCGATTTTTGGCGGTGCCGCCGCTGACCGGCTCGGATTCCGCCGCGCTCTTTCCGTGGCCTATCTCATTCTCGGCGTTTCGTATTTCCTGATCGGCTCGATTGGGGCGTCATGGCTGGCGCCCGTGCGCAACGCGGTGCCGCTCGGGATATTTGTCGGGTTCATCCTCATTCTTCCCGCGCTCGGAGTCTCGCTGGTCAAGCCGTCCGTGGTGGGCACGACGGCCCGCGCCTCGAAGGAGAACGTTCGCTCCATCGGCTACTCGATTTACTACACGATGGTCAACATCGGCGGGGCCGCCGGACCCTATTTCGCGTCCTGGGCTCATCGGCACCTGGGCGTCGAGAATGTCTACCGTGTGGCCGCGCTCAGCGTCTTCGCAATGTTCTTTGTGGTGCTGCTTTTTTTCCGCGAGCCGCGCAAGGCCGGGGATGCGGCTACACCTTCCATCGCGACGGTGGCGCGGAATTTCTGCGTAGTGCTGGGAAATTACCGGCTGGTATTGCCCGTTCTGCTGGTTGCCTTGTTGCTGCGCATCGCGTTGTGGGTGCGTCCGGAGTTGGCCGTCCCATGGTGGATCTGGATCGGCTTCCTCGTGGTTATGCTCGCGGGCATCAGCCGGTTTATGTGGTTCCTCGTGATCTTCACGGGCTACTGGATTGTGTTCTGGCAGCAGTACATCAGCTTGCCGGGGTTCATCCATGGTTACATCAACTCTGGCGCCGACGTCGAAATCATTCTGGTGGTCGATGGACTGACTGTAATCTGTCTGACCCTGGCGATAAATTTCCTCACGCGCAAGGTGCCGGCGTTTGCCGCCGTTATTTTGGGCACCGTGATTACGTCGCTTTCGTGGTTGATTCTTGCGTTCCGGCCAACGATCTGGGGCGCGGTGTTCTCTTTGTTTTTCCTGGCGCTGGGCGAAATCATCCAGGCGCCGCGCTACTACGAATACATCTCGCGGCTCGCACCTCCGGGGCAGCAGGGGACTTACATGGGTTTCGCGTTCGTGCCCATCGGCATCGGATCGCTCATCGGAGGGCCGCTCGGCGGATTCCTGCTGCATCACTTCGGAGAAGTGCAACACCGGCCGACGATGATCTGGTTTTGGATAACTGGGATAGGACTGGCGACTGCGGCTGCGCTGTGGGTGTATGACAAGTTGGTGAGAACTGCCGGCGGCGCGACGTAGGTTGCGGCGGTCTTTGGTCTTTGGTCTCAGGAACTTCCACGTGGCGGAACATAAAAACAGTCCGTCCGAGATTGCCGCGCAGATCCGGCGCGCGCTCAAAGACGGTGGCTCGGCCGAGCATGCCGCCGGGGTGCAGTGGTTTTTCAAAGAGGAGATCAAGTCGCACGGCTGGTATGCGGCCGATCTGCGGAGGACCCTGCGGCGTTGCCGTCGCGAGATTCTCCAGGAGCACGACTTCGAGTTTCTGGTAGGAGTGGCCGACGAACTGTTCTCCGGCGTGGTGCTGGAAGAAAAAGGTGCTGCGGTATTGCTGCTTGAGAAGATGGACGCGCAGTGTGGCGACCGCGAGTTCAAGCGGTTCGAGTCGTGGCTCAACCGCATCAGCAGCTGGGCCGATCACGACGCTCTGGCGCACTACCTGATCGCGCCGATGGTGACGGCGAAGCCGGAGCGGGTCAAGAGTGTTTTTCGCTGGGCGAAGTCGCGCGACCGCTGGCACCGGCGGGCGGCCTGCGTGGCTCTGATTCGCGGAGCGCGGGCGAAAAGGTTCTTCCCCGAGATCGTGAAGCTTTCCGACTCACTGCTCGCCGATCAGGACGACATGGTGCAGAAAGGCCTGGGCTGGCTGCTGCGGGAGACCGCGAAGTACGATCCCAAGCGCACGGTGCCGTATCTGATGAAGATTCGCGGGCGCGCTCCGCGGCTGGTATTGCGGACGGCGTGCGAGAAGGTGCCGAGTTCAGTGAAGGGGAGGATTCTGGCCACCGAGAAAGCGTAAGGCACGTGTTTCTGCCGTCCCTAAAGGGACTCGGTTCCATTTTGCGGACCAACCCATTGAGAATCATGATGACCCCACCCACCACGTCGATGGATTCAATGCGGACGCGTGTGGTAACGACC
>JADGNP010000015.1 GCA_017883425.1 Candidatus Sulfotelmatobacter sp.
CCCAGCTCAGCAGTCGGCGCAAACCTGCTCTTCCCGGAACGACGCCAGCGCCGCATCCACCGAGGGATGAACCTCCAGCACCGAATCCAGATTCGTCAGCTCGAGTAATGTGCTGACCAGCGGATTCGGCCCAGCACACTTCAGGCTTGCGTTCTTTCCCTGTGCCCAGGTTTGCAGCAGGGCCAGTTCTCCAATGCCGGCGCTGTCCATCGAACTCACCCCGCTCAGGTCGAGCACCAGCTTGCGCGCCTGTTGCAGGACTTCGCCCACAACCCGCGACAGGGCGGCCGCCTCATCGCGATACACGATGCGGCCCTGGCAGTGCACGATGATGACGTCGCCGCGATTGCGTGTTTCCAGACTGAGTTTCAACTTCAACTCCTTGTGGTATTCAAAGGCAGCCGCAACTCCCGGCTGCTCCCATATTTGCCAATTCATGTCCATTGGTTGCATGCTAGTAGATAGACGCAGGTCGATTGGTTTTGGCACCATGAAAATCTTGTAAATTTTCATTCATCCTGCGAGCCGCAATCCGGCCCCGGCCGGGACAAATTTTGTAAACTGGGACATCTTGGGCATCCAGTACACTGCATCTAACAGATTTCGTTGATTACAATGCACTTTTTGCCGGCGCAACCGCCGGGGAGGAATAATTCGTGTCAAAGTCTGCTGCCGCAGCGCTGGCGTTTGTTGGTTTCATGTTGTTCTCGATCCCGATGTCGGCACAATTTAACGGACTTCTTCCCAGTGGAAACGTCTACGCTGGGGTTTCCTACGCCCAGCTCACCGATGTCATCAACCAGCAGAGTTATCGCGGATGGAACGCCTCTTTTGAGGCGCTCCCCTTTACCCGCTTTCCGCGCCTCGGACTGGTGATCGATGGCAGCGGCTTCTATCGCAGCGGCGTTAAGCAATACAACCTCCTCGCCGGCCCACGCTTTTCCGTCAGCTTTGGAAAATGGCGCCCCTTCGTGCACGCCATGGGAGGCATTCGGCACGTGAACTCCAACGGCTTCGTCTACAACCCGGTTGCGATCGACATCGGCGGTGGCGCGGACTACAAGCTTCCCTTCAAGAACTTTTCCTGGCGGCTGCAAGGCGATTACATGCACGGTCACTATCACAGCGCTAACCAAAACGATTACCGGGCTTCCACTGGAATTGTCTGGCGCTTCTGATGCGTGAATACGACATATTTCTTTATCAACCAGTTGGCGGGTAACCGAATCTCTTCTCCACACATCCAAAACTTTATCGTTTCATCTGGGTTTGATGGATGCTAGGAAGGGAGAATCGTCTCATGCTCAAGGCTGCGTGCATCAGTGTGGTGCTATTTCTTTTCGCGGGGTTGGCGAACGCCCAAGTACCATCCGGGAATGTATTCCTCGGATATTCTTACGAAAGTACAAACTCGGGAGCCTTCGGCCCGAATCTTATCAGCGACACCGTGACTCGCCCCAACCTGCAGGGATGGGAAGGATCCCTCGAAGGCAAGGTGTTGCCGTGGGTGGGCATTGTGGCCGATTTCAGTAGACACTACGGCTCGCAAACCTTTCAGGAGTTCCCGCCGCTGGGAGACCCGGTCACGGTGAAGGTCACCGGGCATGAGTGGGAGGTCCTGTTCGGGCCCCGACTCTCCGTGCCGGTGGGCAAGTTCACCCCATTTGGCGAGTTCATGGTCGGCCTCGCGCATATCAACACGGGCGGAACCTTTCCTGGGCCGTCCAACACTTCGTTCGCGACCGCAGTGGGCGGCGGCATTGATTATCGCCTTTTTCGCCCCATTGCTTTGCGCGTCGAAGGGGACTACTTACGGACAAGCTTTTTCAGCACTTCTCAGAACAATCTGCGCTTGTCGACCGGCATTGTCGTCCGCTTCTAAGCGAATCGAATCCACCGCACACCAAAGCAGGATTCAGCTGGTTGGCTGAATCCTGTTGTTTGTGGCCACGACAAAACTCGTTGAAGAAAAGCGCCGAAAGAAGCTAGGCGCGGGGCACGCTGTCCGGTTCTGTCGCCCAATACTTGTGATCGCGCAGAAAGTATTTTTCGTTCCAGTAATTCATTGCGGTCCACAGGAACAACCAGCCGACACGCAAGTGTCCCATCTTTTTGAACCGCCGGTTCGTGGTGTACACCCCGCCGCGCACGATCGCGAAGCGCTTGCGCTCGACCTGCTGGCTCAGCCGGTAGTCTTCCGCGAACAGAATCTGCTCATGAAATCCGCCCAGTTCCCAGAATTTCTTCCGGTCAAAGAACATAAACATCCCGGTCGCAAACGGGCGGTGCAGGTACGACAGATACTGAAAGAAGTCATTGCCCGCATAGAACGCCTTGTCGAGCCAGCTGCCGTCATTGCACAAAATGTTCGTGGTCACGCAGTGCAGTTGCTTGCTCTGCGCCTGCTCCACGCAGCGTCGCACCAGCGACCGGTCGGCCAGTTCAATGTCCGCATCCAGAAAGAGCACGTAGGGAGTGTCCGCCTGCGCTGCCCCCTGGTTCCGTCCCACTGAGGGCATCCCGCCGCGAATCACGCTCACGTTCAAGCGATCGCGGAAACTGAGCACGATCTCGGGCGTTCCGTCGGTGGAGTTCGCGTCAGCGACCAACACTTTCGTACTCGACATCTTCGAGTAGTCCTGATTTGTCAGCGAAGTCAGCAAGCGCGGAATCAGTTTCGCCTCGTTCTTCGCCGGAATCACGATCGTCAACTCGTTCGCGGTATTCATGCTCGTCGAAGTCATGGATTTCTACCCCCTGTTCGTCGATGGTCAGATAAGTGAGCCGCGAATCGACCCACCCGCCCGAGTTGTAGTAATGGACGCCGTCCTGCTCCACATGAATGGCTTCGTGCGTATGCCCACAGAAGATGCGATCTGCGCCCTGCTGCCGCGCGTAGTTCACCGCCCCCGACGTCACTTTCGGCGACATGCGCAGCCACCGCGTGTTCAGCCGGTCAATCAGCCGTGCGACGGGATTTCCCTTTAAGTCCAGCTTCTGCAACTGCAGATACAGCGACGTGCCCCACTGGCTGAGCCGAACCCGGTTCACCTGAAACCCGTCGAACTGGTGACCGTGAATCGCAATGTGCCGCAGCCCGCGGTATTCCCACGAGTAGTCCTGGTACACCCGAACCCCGACCAGATGCGACATGATGTTCGTCAGCCCGTGATCGTGATTGCCTTCCACCCACACCACCTCAATGTTGCGCTTGGGGTTCGAGAGCTTGCGTATATAGCCGAGAAACTTCCAGTGCTCCTTGGTCAGGCGGGCAAAATTGAGATCGGCGAAGATGTCGCCCAGCAGAATCAGCCGCTGGAAGCGATTTTCCTTGAGCACCCGCGTGGCCTCGCGGGCATGACTCGTCTCTGCACCCAGGTGCAGGTCGGAAAGGATCAGCGTGTTGTACACGTGCAGATCCATGCTTATGTTCTAGCAGCGGAATGTTACGGGTTGATGAAATGTGCATCAATTTTGGTGCATAGGTAACTACTGAAGTAACGCACGAAAGCTCTGCCTCAGGGGCTAAAGTGTGCGCATGAGAACTAGAGTTTCGACGACGCGGTGGAGTAAAACTTCAGATTTTAGCCGCGAAGCGGCGCAAGAATGCAGCCCACGGCGCAAGCCGTGGGAACGTAAGCTGGGAGATGACCAAGCCCCAGCGGGGCGAAAGAGTAGTTCTGACGCACACGCTAAAGCCCTCGCAGAAAGGAAAGGCTTTATCGCAGCAGCTAAAAGCGCTTCGCCACCCAAAACCGAGCTTTCGACAAACTGTGAAGCAGCACCCTCGCGTTCCGGATCACTACTCTGACAGTTTGAGTACCGTGTCAATCTACTTGCTCACTTCTATTTGCTCACGGCTGGGGCTGGGTATTCGGGCAGTTTCTCTTTGTTCTGGTTGGCGCGCTTCACTTCGAGTTCGTCGAACAGGACGGACGGGGCCACGATGCTGTGCGGAATATTCAGCATGAGGGCGTCGACGTAGGGTTCATCTCCGGCAGCGATCAGGTCGCTGCGCAGGGCGCGAATGTCCAAATCTCCAAATGCCGCGCCGCGGACCAGTTCTTCATGTCCATCCTTGGTCCAGACTTTATAGAGAAGGCGAGGCGTGAGTCTCGGGCCAAAAGTCTCGACGTAGTAGCAATACGGCAGATCGCGCTGCTGGCACAGGTCGATGAGTTTCTTCTTCAGTTCCTCTTTGGAGAGAGGTTGAGCGGAAGTCACGATCAAGTTGCCCAGACTCGGGCCGGCGGGATTGGTGGGGACCTTGGCGCGTCCGTGGCCGTTGGAGGTTGGGAAGTCGCGAATCGGTTCGCGGCCGATGACGTAATTCACAAGCGTGCCCTTTTCGATGAGCGACACACGTTGTGCGGGAACGCCCTCATCGTCAATCGCATAATGGCCCAGCAGGGCTTGACCTCCATACGAAGAGAGCGTTGGATCATCCACCACCGAGAGGAAGTCGGGGAGAACGCGGGTCTTATAGCTGGCCGTGAAAGGCCCGGTGGTTCGCGAGTTCTTCCCCAGTTCCGGTTTGCGGCCCAGAACATTCTCACCGATCAAGTCGGCAAAGATGGCGGTCGCCGCATCGGCTGAGAATAGCACCGGGCCGCGGTATTCTTCTTCGGCCACTGGCGCTTCCCGCAGTTCCTTCAGGCTGCTGGCCAGCTTCGTGGCCCGCGCGACGAAATCGGCGGCGGACGGAAGTTCTTTCATGCTGGCCACACTGAATCCGGAGTCGCGGGCCAGGCTCATGCCATCGGCGGCCTGGGTGCTGGCTGCAATGGTCATCTCGTAAAGGCTCTGGCCGCTGCGCACGACCGTGCCTTCGGAATTGACCAGGTACCGGTTCACCGCCTGGAAGCCCAGGCGTGATTCAAACGACTCGATCGCAGGATCGCCCTTGTAGAGGGCGGAAGCATCCTGGATCATCCGTTTCCAGGGCTCGGGATCGAACTCGAGGGTGGCCGGCGGCCCGATCGATTGCACCGGATCCGCATGCGCGAAATCGTCTACGGGTTGGTCGACGGTGAGTTGCTTCAACTGTGACTGCTTGGCGGTAAGGGATTCGGCTGCGGACTTGTAGGCGCGGTCGGTGGCGAGCCATAGCTGGTGACGAAGCGCCAGCATGTCATTGTCGAGCGGCATGTAGTCGACGGTGCTCTGGCCTTGTCCGAAGTAGCTGTCCTGTTTGTAATCGCCCACGCGCACCACGACCCGCACGAAACGATAGCGTAAGTGCACGTCGGCGCGCAGCGCGCCGAATGCGGCCTCGGCGGAATATTGATCCACATCGTAGATCCGGTATTCGACGTAATAGGGCGCCGCCACCTGCTCCATTTTCAGTTGCGACTTGGAGCGGTCCAATTCCGCGCGCATGGCGGAGAGGACAACATCGTCGCTGGCCTGTCCGCCTTTCTGCTGAGCGAAAGCGGACGAGATCAACAGGCTGAACGCGAGCACCGAAAGTAGGGTGCGGCGGACAAGTTGGTTGGGCATGAGCGGGATGATTGCTGTCGCTGTCATTGCTTTGTCCCCGGCTTTGTCCCCGCATCTTTCCCCGAGATCGCGTCTTCTGCTGAGGGAGAAGGCAGGATGGGCAGCCGGTTGAGGGAATGGGCGCGCTTTTGTACTTCAATCTCGGAGAACAACATGGCAGGGGCCGCAGCCGCGACTGGCACCTGGCCGGACTCCGCGCCGCATATCCCGTTAAAGACTTCGGTTTTTTCGCCCGTGACCAGAATGCGGTTCAGTGCAGCCAGCGGAGTGCCAACGATATCGATGCCGCGTACCAGTTCGTCGGCACGGCCGTCGGCATAGACGCGCCATACCAGAACCGGCAACACCTGGAAGGCTTGTGGCATGGAGCGCTGGGTGAGCGTAAAGCCTCCCTGGATGTCTTCGAAGTACAGTCCGTAAGGCTTGCCTTGTTTCTTGACTTCGTCGATCAGCTTTTGCCGCAACTCCGAATCCTTCACCGTGCGGGACGAAGATACGATCAGGTTGCCCTGACGCCCGGTGGGCATGAGGCCAGGCTGAGAGCGGCCGTGCCCGTTGGAGTTGGCAAAATTCTTGATGGGCATGCGCGACATGAGAAAGTTTTTCAGGATGCCGTCCTTGATGACTTCGACGCGGGTTGCCGGCATGCCCTCATCGTCATACTCATACCAGCCGCCCAGATCCATTCCGTTGAGCTTGCGTATCGTGGGATCGTCAACCACGGTCAGGAATTCCGGAAGCACCGACTGGTCTACCTTCTTGGTAAAGGTCTGTCCTTCCTGTTCCCCGCGCTGGCGGTGACCTTCAAGGCGGTGGCCCAGCACCTCGTGGAAGAAGACTCCGGCGGCGCGGCCGGAAAGCAGTGCCGGTCCGTCGAAAGGCTCAGCCAGGGGAGCTTCGCGCAGGGCTTTCAAGTCGGACGCCATCTTTTCCACCCGGGTCGCGATTTCGGACTCCACAGGCAGGTGGTCGATGCTCTCCGCCTGAAAAGTCTCGACGCGCATGAGTTCCATGCCGTCATCGGCGCGGGTTTCCGCCTGAATGGCGACGCGGATGAAGGCGCTGGGCGCGACTACGTGATTGCCCTCGGTCGAAAGGAAGTGCAAGCGCGTTTTTTGTGCGGTGATCACTACGGCTGAGGAATAAATGTAGGGATACTTGCGAAAGTGCGCCGAGTATTCCCGGACCAATTTTTCCAGCGCGCGCTGATCGGCGGCGGGAGCAACCTCTTTGTAGTCGACATGGGTCGGCGGCTTTTCCCGAGAAAAATCCGGAGACGTGTCTTCTTCCTGAGCGTGCACCTCGGTGTTGGTTTTTACATTCAGGTAGGCCTTGGAGGCCTTGCGATATTCCTCGTAGGTCAGGCGCCAGAGTTCGTGAGCAATGGCATTGCGATCGTCTTCCAGCGGGAGAGTTCCGGAAGTGCTCGCCGAGGCGCGGTTCTGCGCGTGAGCGTTGTCGAGTGCGGGAGTTCCGATGCGCATAGTGACATCGACCGCGCGCCTGCGAGCCCGCGTGGAATTCACCAGGCTGCCCTGGCTGCCGACGGCCATGACGATGCTCTGGTCATATACGGAATAGCTCAGGAAATAGGGAGCAGGATCGAGTTTGCCCAGGCTGGTCTGGGCGCGCTGCATCTCCGCTTGCATGGTCGAGAGCAGCGCATCGGCTTTGTCTTTCTCACTGGGAGTGGAAGCCGCCCAGGTTTGGACGCCGGCGGCCAGAGCAATGACGAGGATGCATCCCAGGGTGTGATGCCCAGATCGATTCTTCATGAGGCGGACGGTCTCTCCCTGCGGCGCGAAGCAACCCGTAAGCTTAGCAGATCGATCTGGCAGGCCGTCGGCGGAGGCCGGGGTTTGGTGACGGGCCAGTTTCCCGTTTGCCGACCAACCGGGAGTTGTCGCGTGGTCGCTCGAAACGAAATGATCGAGTGCCGCACGTCTCCGGGCAGCGCCGTTACACGGACGAGTGATCCTCGGATCGCGAACACTCAAAATCCAATACAAGCCCTCCTGACTCAAAAGGGAGGCCGCCAACCCTGCGCTCCGTCGAATGAGTCTGCTTGACAATATATCATAATGATATATCATACCGATATGTCAAGGACGCCCATTCTCTTTGCCGTGCTGGGAATGCTGAGACTGCGTCCCATGACCGGCTATGAGATCAAGCAGGTCTATGAGAAGGGACCCGCGAATTTCATGCCGATCAGTTTCGGGCAGATTTACCCTGTCCTGGCAAAACTCAGACAGGGAAAGATGGTGCTCCAAAACAAGCAACCGGGCGGCCGGGGAAGTATCAGCTATTCCATCACCCCCAAGGGTGAAGAAGCATTTCGGAAGTGGCTGTTCTCCTCTGGCGACCCGGCAAACTACAGGGAGTTGCTGCTCCGGCTGTTCTTTGCGGCGCCTCCCGAACTGGCCGAACTACGCGGCCATGTCGAAGCATTCCGCAGACAGGAACAGGCCGATCTCGACCACTACGAGGCAACACGCAAGTGGCTGGACACGGCCCGAGCCCGCAATCCACGGCTCCCGATCTGGAAGCTGGTGCTGGAATATGGCGTTTTGCAGAGCGAGTCTCGCATGCTCTGGGCTGACCGAGCGCTGGCGTTTATGACAAATCGAAAGAGGAACCAAAACAAATGACGAGTACCTCAGTTCATCAGAAGTTTTCCGGATTGCTCATCGTAATCGGGTCGTTAGTGTTTGTTTGCGGTGGCGCATTCCATCCCAGAATCAATTCCTCTCTTGGAGCGCTCGGCAGTGTGGAGTTCTTCCAAAACTTCTATATGCACATCGCCCATCACGGCTCATGGCGGCTCATTCATGGAATGATCCTGGCAGGACCGCTGATGTGGCTACTCGGCGTCGGTTCGTTCTGGAGCGGCCGCAGTGGCTGGAGTCGGATGGCGACGACCGCCATGACTCTCGCCGCCACCGCATGGGCCGTGACTTTCGTCTTCGACGGTTTCGTCGCGCCCGATATTGTTCATTGGCTGACGCCGGAAACGGGCTGGCACGTGCTCGCAGTGAACCAGGATGTCGTCATCCGACTGGGCTTAGTCTCCTGGCTAATGCTGGGTTTCTCAATGATCGCGGGCGGTGTGGGGATCCTCGTGTCGAGCCGGTCCAGGGGTGCGAAGGTGTTGGCGTGGGTCGGGATCTTGCTAGGAGCGTGGGCGTTTATCGCCTGGACGACGGGGATGTTCCTTCCCGGCCCTTTCGTAAGCCCGTACTGGAATGCGACTGCAGTCAGCACGGCATTCTGGTTCCTTGCCGTGGGAGTCTTCCTCCTGGTTTCTGCGCTGCCACAGAACGCAGTGGAGGCTGAGGGCTAGCGCTTGTGCCTGGATCACGGGTAACCCGGAAGCTAACCTTCCGCCTACTCGCTGGTGAAGTAATCCACGGTGACCGGATTCTCGAACAGCGAATAGTCGCGGGTGACTACGGTGATGCCGCTTTCGGTGACGAAGTAACGCTGGCGGTCGGCCTCGGCGTCGTAGCCGATGGTGGTGCCCTCGGGAATATGCACGTCGCGGTCGAGGATCGCCTTGCGAATGCGGCAACGCCGGCCGACGCTGACATGCGAGAACAGGATGCAGTCGTCGACCTCGGAGTAGGAGTTGACGCGCACGTTGGGGGAGAGGATGGAGTTCTTTACGATGCCGCCGGAGACGATGCTTCCGTTGGAGACGATGGAATCGAGCGCAGTGCCGGTGCGTCCGGCTTCGGCGAAAACGAATTTCGCCGGGGGATACTGGCGCTGGTGGGTGCGGATCGGCCACTCTTCGTCGTACAGGTTGAAGATGGGCGAAACCGAGACGATGTCCATGTTGGCTTCGTAGTAGGCTTCGAGCGTGCCTACGTCGCGCCAGTAGCGCGCTTCTTTTTTGTTCTCATCGACGAAGTCGTAGGCGAAGACACGGTAGTCGTCGACCATCTTGGGCAGAATATCCTTGCCGAAGTCGTGGCTGGACTGCGGATTCTCGGCGTCCTTCAACAGAACTGGTATGAGCACATCCGCATTGAACAGATAAATGCCCATCGACCCTGCGACTTTGGCCGGATTCAGCGGGGAGCGCAGTGCGGTCTTTTTTGGTTTTTCCTCGAAGCCGTTGATGCGGCCGTCCTTGTCGACATCGACGACGCCGAGGCGAAAGGTTTCTTCCGGATCGACCTGGATGGTTGCCAGCGTAATGTCGGCAGCCGAGTCCAAGTGCTGCTTCATCATCTTGCCGTAGTCCATCTTGTAGATGTGGTCGCCGGCAAGAATGAGGACGTGCTTGGGCTGCTCCGAGCCGATGGAATAAATGTTCTGATAAACGGCGTCGGCCGTGCCCTGATACCACTGGTCACTGACCCGCTTCATGGGAGGCAGGACTTCCACGAACTCGCCTACCTCGCGGCCCAGGATGTTCCAGCCTTCGCGGATGTGCCGGTTGAGTGAGAGTGCCTTGTACTGGGTAAGGATGTAGACGCGGCGCAGGTCTGAGTTCAGACAATTGGAAAGCGTGATATCGATGATGCGGTAGATGCCACCAAAGGTGACCGCCGGCTTGGCCCGATCGCGGGTAAGCGGATAGAGTCGCTCACCGGCACCGCCTGCCAAAAGAACCCCGAGAGTATCTTTCATTACTGCCCCTCAGATTCCGTTCCTGTGCTGCTGTCCCCAGCGGAATCTCGCTTTCCGCACGGCAGATGCGAAAAGAAAACAGTAGATGGTAGCACAGTGGGCAAGGTTTCCATTAATCAAGCGGAGGGCGCAGCGTTAGCGGGCGAGTGCGGTTCGGTCCGGGGTCGAAGGACTCTCGGTGAGCTCGTTACTTGTCTTTGTCGTGCTTGTCTTTCTCGTGTTTCTCTTCGTCGATCTTGATGCGGAGCGATTTCAGGAATTTGAGGTCCTGGTCGTTGATCTTGAATTCAGGATTCGTAGACAGAGTCGTGACCAGCGATGTCTTGTCGGGCGATTTTTCGCCCTGCTTGCTGACGCCGATGGTGGCTTCGAGGACCAGGAAGATATCGTATCCACCTTCCTTGATGCGGGAGACAACTTCAGAGATCTGCTCGGAGTCGGATAGAGATTCGTTGATGGCGTCGCCGAGCTCCTTCATGAGTTGCTTCAGTTGTGGATCCACTGGGTCCCCCTGGACTAAGTCGCCATCCAACATCATTTAGATGCCGTCGGCGGCAGAACGGTTCGCCGGTTCGCCATTCCCTGGCGTTGCGCCATTGTAGCGCCAGAGGCTGTTAAAATCGAGGCCGTGAGCAAGCTTTCTGCTTTACGAAAGTTGGGGGTGGTGGCGCGGGTCGCCGGGCAGCTGGCCGGACGCAACCGTACGCTCAGCGCGGTGATGGGCGCGGTCCGCACCACGGCGCGATCGTTCGGGCGCGCGCTGCACCAGTTGTGGCTGGAGGTTACGGGCACCGTGTTCCTGGCCATGGCGGCCTTCGGCGGCATCGCGGGAGTCCGCGAGTATATGAAGTACGCCGCCGGGCACACGACTGCCGGGCGGGTCGCGATTGCCGGTTGCTTCACCCTGACATTTGCCTGGTTCGGGTTGAGTTCGTTTTGGAGGGTGCGGAGGAAAAGCCAGCGCCCGTGAGAGCTTTTGAGTGCACTTCGGTACACGTAACGGCTCCGAAGGGAGTTGTCGCTCAGGTGGAAACCCGATGACGGAGAAACTGAAGACCCGCCCAGACCCTGCCGCAGAGATCGAGACCTCCTCCCACATTCCGGTGAATCCCCTCTATACGCCGGCCGACCTCAAAGGCTCCGACTACGAAAGCGAAGTTGGATATCCCGGTGAGTATCCCTTCACCCGTGGCGTGCAGGCCACCATGTACCGCGGGCGGCTCTGGACCATGCGGCAATACGCGGGCATGGGCGACGCTGAGGAATCGAATAAACGCTACAAATATCTGCTGGCGAATGGGACGACCGGGCTGTCGGTGGCGTTCGATTTGCCGACGCAGATTGGGCTCGACTCCGATCATCCCCTGGCTGCGGGCGAAGTAGGCAAAGTCGGCGTTGCCATCGACTCGATCGAGGACATGCAGCGGCTGTTCGATGGCATCGAGCTGACCAAGATTTCTACCTCGATGACCATCAATGCGACGGCGTCAATCCTGCTGGCCTTGTATGTGGCCGTGGCGCGGCGCCAGGGCGGGGACCCGCGCAAGCTGTCGGGTACGGTGCAGAACGACGTGCTCAAGGAGTACATCGCGCGCGGGACGTATATTTATCCACCGCAGCAGGCCATGCGTGTGATCACCGACATGTTTGCCTGGGCGAACGACAACGTGCCCGACTGGAACACGATTTCGATTTCCGGCTATCACATGCGCGAGGCGGGATCAACCGCGGTGCAGGAAGTGGCATTCACGCTGGGCAACGGGATGGCCTACGTGGAGGCGGCGATCAAGGCCGGGCTGAATGTGGATCAATTCGCACCGCGGCTTTCTTTCTTCTTCAACGCGCACAGCAACTTCCTGGAAGAAGTGGCGAAGTTCCGCGCCGCGCGGCGCATGTGGGCGCGCATCATGCGCGAACATTTCAAGGCAAGGAATCCCAAGTCGTGGATGCTGCGCTTCCATACGCAGACGGCGGGCTCGACGCTCACCGCACAGCAACCGGAAAACAATATTGTGCGCACGGCGATTCAGGCGATGGCAGCCGTGCTGGGCGGGACGCAATCGCTGCACACCAATTCTTACGACGAGGCGCTGGCTCTGCCCACCGAACAGGCGGCGCGCATCGCGCTGCGCACGCAGCAGGTGATTGCCTACGAGTCGGGCGCTCCGCAGACGATCGATCCGCTGGCGGGATCGTATTACGTGGAAACGCTGACCAGTGAGATTGAGGAGCGGGCGGCCGAATATCTGGGGAAGATCGAAGTTCTGGGCGGAATGCTGAAGGCCATCGAGCGCGGCTTCGTGCAGCACGAAATTCAGAATGCGGCGTATGAATACCAGCAGGCGGTGGACGACGGGCGGGCGATCGTGGTGGGAGTAAATCGGTTCGAAGTGGAGGAAGAAAAACCGATCCCGATTCAGCGCATCGATCCGGCGCTGGAACCGAAGCAGGTGGAGCGCCTGCGGGCCCTGCGGGCGAAGCGCGACGTCGGCCCGTGGAAGGCGTCGCTGGCGGGCGTGGAAGAGGCGGCGCGGTCGGGTGCGAACGTCATGCCGCGCATACTAGCCGCAGTCGAGGCCTCGGCGACTGTGGGAGAGATTTCCGACGCGATGCGGCGGGTGTTTGGGGAGTACAAGGAAGCGGTTGTGATTTAGCGGGAACCACGAAGGACACGAAGGCCCCCTGTGATTTCCTTCGTGAACCTTCGTGTCCTTCGTGGTTAATGATTGGCAGCACTACTAACAGTTCGCGGGCGGGGGTGCCCGCGCCACACGCTTACGCGGCTTGCATCTCGGCGACTGCGGCGTCGAGGTGAGCGAGCGTTTCTTCCACCGTCAGCGAATACATGTCGCGCCCGACCCCTTCGCCCGCCTCTAGCGCGGCCTTCAGATAGTGCCCGGCGATTTCCTGCGCCAGCGAATCGGTGATGATCTTGCCGGTGCGCTTCTTATATTCCACCCACGCCGGATGCGGCAGCGCCACCCAGACTTTCCGGCCATCCACCAGAAACTTGATATCCACCGCGTCCGCGTGCCGCGTGGCAATCGCGACGATCATCGCCTGATAGACGCAATGCACTTGTTTCTTCGTCCAGCGATCGGTGGCGGTGAAATTCGCAAACATACGTAAAACTATAGCGGAGCGCCGGGGACTGGGGCAAACCGCAGGGGCTGAGCGGCGGGTGCTTTCCGGGGGCGCATCCACCTTGAAGGATCGCGGCGTCAAGACCGGCTGCAAGCTCGATCGGGATAGTCAGTGCACGCCACGCGCGGTGAGAAACGCGCTGTACTGTTTGTCCGTTTTTAAGACATGTTGTTTCAGCCAGCCTTGCATGAACAATAGTAGCGAAACCGGAACGCCCGGCTTGCCAGCTGTGTGCTCTTTGAGATAGGCTGCGATTTTCTGGCGGAACATTTCATGCTGTGTTCGATGAGTGGGCAAGCCAGGAAACTCATGCTCTTGCATGAGCGATTCCTCCGCAGCGAAGTGGACCAGCGCATACTCAACCAACTTGTCCAGAACCACCTGGACTTTGGAGTTGCCCTCTCCCGCCCGCAGAGCCTGATCAAGCTGGTTGACAGTGTCAAACAGTTTCTGGTGCTGCTCATCGAGAAGGGCGATATTTACGCTGTAGGCTTCCGTCCAGCGAAACGTACCAGTGGCGACGGACATTTCTTCCTCCCGAAAAAGATATTCCTCACATAGCCATCTGCCAAGATCACCAAGGTAGGTAGCTTGCCTTATCATGGATGCGTGCCAACCCGGGCCCCGAACCAAACCAAACTTACGATTCTTCAGGCGCGCCATCTGAGCCACCTTCCCTGGCTCGTGCATGGCTTTTCCACGCGCGTGGGCGGATATTCCCGCGTTTACGGCAAAGGCGACCTCAATCTCGGCTTCACCAAGGACGATTCCCGGGCTGCGGTCGAACGGAACCGCGCTGCGTTTCTCCGTGAGATCGGAGCGGTCACGCGCAAGCGCCGTAGTTCGAGCGACGTTGCGCGCAGCGCCACCAGTTCTCTCTGGCCTCTGATCACGCTGCGCCAGATTCATTCCGACATCATTCGCTGTGTAGACTCCGTTCCCCACGAGCCGCTGACCGGGGATGGCCTGATCACCGCGACTCCCGGCCTGCTGCTGGCGATCCAGACCGCCGACTGTCTCCCGGTGATTCTGGTGGACGCCAAACAACATGTGGTTGGCGTGTTTCACGCCGGCTGGCGCGGCACAATGAAGCGCATCGTCGAGAAGGGCGTCGGCGAGATGCACCGCTGCTTCGGCAGCCGTCCTCGCGATCTCAAGGCCGCGATTGGTCCCGGGATTCAAGGCTGCTGCTATGAAGTCGGAGAAGAGGTTCGCATCAAATTTGAGTCGCAGTTTGCCTACGGTGCCAGTCTGTTTCGTGAAATCAAAGAGTCCGACCCGGTGCGCGAAAAATATCCGCTTCTGTTTCTAACCGCCCGCGCCCCCGGACACAGCGACCTGCCGAAGAAGATTTTTCTCGACCTTGCGGAAGCAAACCGCCAGCAGTTGCTGGCCGTGGGCGTGCCGAAGAACCATATTGAAGCGTCGCCGCTGTGCACCAACTGTCATCCGGATTTGCTGTTTTCCTATCGCGCCGAAAGAGGAAAGACTGGCCGACTGATGGGAGTGGCGGGAATTCGGGGGTGATGTCGCACATGTGGCGCGGGCGCCCCCGCTCGCGTGGGAGGCGTCTGCTTTGGCGGTAGGGGAGTGTTTCGGCCCGCCTGCAATAGCCACTTCCGAGTGAGCCCGATCCAGACATAATCGCGAAAGCGACAGGGGTTGCGGGAAGCGCTCACGAGAACTGTACATGGACCGCGTTGCCAACCACTCTTGCGGTGAGTTTCTCGTTGTAATACTTTCCCAAGCCACGAATGAGTCCGGGCATCAGGGCGGCCAATCCGCGGCGGGATTCGTAGTGCATGATCAGAAGCTTGTCTCCCCGCCACTCGTAGCGGAAGCGCGGCGGCCGGGCCGACTCCATCGACTTGGTCATGACCTCGTGGATGTGGTCGAGGTTGAGCAATAACTCGCGCGCGCTTCTTGCGGAGAAATATGCTCCGTAGACCTTCGGCCCGTACACCGTAGACCAGTGCTCTCCGAACGCGTCCATCGCCTGTTCCATAGAGAGCAACGCCGCGCCCGCAACGCCCTGCATGATCCGCATGAATTCTGCCTCGTCCACATCGCCTAACACGGTGAAGGTTCTCCATTCGGGGATCCCAGCCCTCTCTAGGGATTCCCTCCATTTCTCGGCGCCAAACTTCTCTGTGACGAGCTCTTCCAAGCACTTTACAATGGTTCCCTTCATGAAGGTGCCCCCTCTCCGGTTTGAATTTCGCCAGTGCCCATCCCGGACCTCCCATTGCGTCCGCGCCTGGCAGGACACCGCTGGTACCCTGAACCAGATTAGAGTTCTTTTAGGAGCAGACTTGGCCGCGCCCTTCGCACATCGCAATTCCGGTACCCCAGGGAATGCAGATCAGGCACGATCGGCCGATCCCGGATGGTCGTGACTCGGAAGTTCCACGGCGGCTTGCAGCCCTTCCTTGGACCACCGAACCGACGGGTAGCTGTCGAAAAACGTCATTCCACTCACAATCCGCTCCGGCGCGGAGGCTCTCCCAACCCAGCGTCCCCCGTGTGCTATCGTGTCGAGAATCCGGGCGTCTAAGTTCCCGAGGACTTTCCATTTGAAACCACGATTCGCGGCCGCACTGCTCGCCTTGGCGGTCATCTTTTGTGCCGTTCCTGCCTCCGGTCAAGTTTCCTCCGACCAGATCGATGCCATCTTCGCGTCTCTGAGGTCGAGCAACGCTCCCGGCGCTGCCGTCCTCGTAGTCCGCAACGGACGGCCCGTGTTCCGCCGCGGATACGGCGTTACCGACCTGCGCACGCTGCGTCCCATCGATGCGAAAACGAATTTCCGTCTGGCCTCGTTCACCAAGCAGTTCACGGCCGCGGCCATCATGCTGCTGGCACGCGACGGCAAACTGCACTATGACGACCACCTTACCGACTTCTTTCCCGAATTTCCGGCCTACGGAAAATCCATCACCGTCCGTAATCTGCTGAACCATACTTCCGGACTCGAAGACTATGGGGAACTGCTGATGAAGCAGTACCCCGACACACCGCCTGAGAAAGTTCCGCAGATTCTCGACGCGGGCGTGCTGAAGTTGCTCGAGCAGCAAACTAGCAGCAAGTTTGCGCCCGGCTCGAAGTGGGAATACAGCAACTCGGGCTATGCGGTGCTGGCGATGATCGTGGAAAAAGTCTCGGGGAAGAGCTTTGGCCGCTTTCTTCAGGAGAGAATCTTCACTCCTCTGAAGATGAAGAACACGCTCGCCTACGAAAAGGGCAAGACCGAAGTGCCGCACCGCGCGTATGGCCACAGCAAGGCTGGTCAAAACGAGAAAGACGGCGCTTGGCGCGAAACCGATCAGAGCCCGACCTCGGCCGTGCTGGGCGACGGCGGCATTTATTCTTCGCTCGACGACCTGGCCAAATGGGACCGCGCCCTGCGCGAGCACACACTGCTCAGCGAAGCGGAAATGCGGCCTGCCCTGACTCCAGTGCAGCCCACGGACGGTCCGGCGAAGCTTCCCGATGGCCCGGCCGTGAGTTACGGCTTCGGGTGGTTTGTTGATCCGTACCAGGGCCACAAACGCATGTCGCACGACGGCAGCACGATCGGTTTCCGGACCACGATCCAGCGCTTTCCCGACGACAAGATGACGATCATCGTGCTGGCCAACCGCGCTGACGTAAATCCTGAGGAACTCGCGCTGAAGGTGGCGGACCTGTATCTAGGATCCAAGCCGTAACGGAGTTTATGTGGAGACAGCCGCCTTCGGCTGTCCGCCGCGCGAAGCGCGGCGGCGCGGTGTCAGGATTTCCCGTCCAAAGAAAAAGAGACGTTGCAAGCAACGTCTCTACCATGGAAGTTACAGCGCGTTACGCCGTCGGAGGCGTTGAAGTGGTTGGCGGGGCGGGAGTTGCCGCTGTCGGGGCTGCCATGGCGCCGCCTTCATTCACCAGGTCCTTCAACTCCTTGCTGGGCTTGAAGAAGGGAATTTTCTTCGCGGGCACATCCACGCGCTCCCCGGTCTTGGGGTTGCGGCCGACGCGAGGCTTGCGCTGGCGGGTGCGGAAACTGCCAAAGCCGCGGATCTCGATCTTGTCGCCAGCCCGCAGCGAGCGCACCACGCTGTCAAAGATCGTCTCCACGATCACTTCACTGTCTTTCCGCGTAAGTTCTGCCAAACGCGAGACTTCGTCAATCAGATCGGCTTTGGTCATAGGTCCTTCTTGGTTCCTCCGGCGGTTGGCTCAAAAGTTCTGATCCGCCGCCAGGATTCCGGAAACATCGACCCGCAAGGTACTCCGATTCCCGGAGCCCCGCGGCTGCATCCCCATAACCTTCTCAAATTTCAGGGGTTTCATGCAAGTTACGGGGCGGATACGCCCGCGAAATAAGGTTCGCGGGGGCAGGTTCGGCGCAGAGAGCCCTACTTCCAGAGGTAGTAGAAGCCCACCTGCTGCTCCAGCATTTTCTCGCGCCCGGGCAGGAACTGGGAAACGTCGCCGAGCAGAAGATCCATCAGGGTCTTGCGGTCCTTTTCCGGACGCACCAGCGTGGGCTCACCCTTGATGCCCACCGACTTCGCGGTGTCGGCTACCACCGTCTCAAAGTCACCGACGCTGTCGATCAGCTTCATCGACATGGCCTGCTCGCCGGTCCAGACCTTGCCGTTGGCGATGGACTTCACATCTTCGAACTTCAGGCCGCGGCCTTCACTCACGGCCTGGACGAATTGCCCGAACATGTTATCGATCAGCGACTGCATGTAGGCCTGCTCGTTGGGCGTGAGATCGCGGGAAGGGTTTCCAGTGTCTTTGAATTCGCCGGTCTTGATCACGACGTCTTTGAGCTTGGCCCACTTGAGCAGATCGCCGTAATTGACCCACTGCGCGATCACGCCGATGGAGCCCACGATGCTGCCCTGATCGGCATAGATCTTGTCCGATGCGGACGCCACGTAGTACGCGCCGCTGGCGCCCACGGTTTCAATGGAAACCACGATGCGCTTCTTCTTCTCGCTGCGAATGCGTTTGACTTCGCGATAAATCTCTTCCGACGCAGCCACGCCGCCGCCGGGGGAATTCACGTGCAGGATGATGGCCTTGATCGACGAGTCGTCGGCGAACTTCTTGAGTTGGCCTACGACCGGCTGCGGAGAAAGAATGACGCCATTGAGATCGACCACGCCGATGCGGTCGCCGAAGGCGGTGATGCCGGCATCGGTGCCGCCCGCGTGCAGCGTGAGGTAGACCAGCGTGAATACGGCCAGCACGAAGAGGAAAAAAGCTCCTCCGCCAATCAGAATCCAGAGTAGGGTGCGTGAGCGTCCGTCAGACATGAAGAAAGTTTAGCACTTAGCGGGATTGAGGAACGACCCAAGGCTGGTTGACGGGGGCGTAGGCCTAGGGCGTCACTACCTTCAGGGCGGCGCGATGCACGGCCACCTCAATCGGCGTGCGGCAGACGAATTCCCCGTCGGCAAAGACGTCTAGCGGATGCTCTGTCTCGACCCGCACCCGGCTGGCATGGAAGTACTCGACTTCCCGGATCTTCAGATGGCGGCCGCTGTAAACGCTGGGGAACATGCAGAAGAGTTTGAAGGGATCAACGCCGCCGACGACGCAGACATCAAGCAGGCCATCGTCCATTTGGGCCTGAGGCGCGATCTTCATTCCGCCGCCGAACAACGGAGTATTGGCAAAGGCGGCCAACAGGGTGGGCTGATCGCTGCGAGTGGTCCAGCCTGCGTCTTCGTCGTCGCCTGCTTCGTTGCTTTCGGCAGGCGTCAGAATCTTCATCGGCAGCGGGGCAAAAGTGAAAATCGTCGGAGCCAAGCTCAGCAAGTATCCTCCGTGCCCGCGCAGCCAGCGGGGCAGGCGGTTGGCGCGCTGGGTCACTTCGCCGTCGAGGCCAACGCCCGCCACGCAGCAGAAGTACCGGGGACTATGTGGCGCGGAGCTGCCCTGAGCAATAGTCGAAGGGGCCACGCCCGCGCTTTCCACGGCAGAGATTACTCCCAAATCAATGGCGCGCACATTGGCCGCGGCGTCACAGAATTTCCGCCACGCCGTGAGCGATTCGCGCACCCGTCGCAGTCCCAGCGCCCGTGCAAAGTCATTCCCGCTTCCCGCAGGCACCACCAGCACCGGCAATCCCAGCCGGACCAGTTGCCCCAGATGGCGATGAACGGTCCCGTCGCCGCCGAACAGCAGGATGACATCGGCTTGCTCGCCCGAGGCCGGCATGCCCATGCGCCATTCGACGCTCGGGTCCGACTGAAAGGCCTTCAGGTCTTTCGGAGAACATCCCAGCCCGAGGATGGCAGCCGCGCGCATGTGCGGGGAGAGAGTAGCAGAATCAGCTCATGTGAGAACACCCCTTGCATGGACACAGCTCATGTGGGGACAGCCGCCCTCGGCTGTCCGCTGGGCGAAGCCCAGCGGCTCTTGAGGTCACCGTTTCAAAACGAAGGGATTCATAAATGGCTTCCTCCACAGCCACGGATAGTCCGTCCATTCGGCAACCAATCCCCGCCGCACCGGGTTTTCCAGCACGTATTGGATCTTCGCGTCGAGACCCTCCGACGAACGCACCACATGATCGAAGGACTCGGATTGCCAAACCCGCCCCCTCCGTCCCAGCGCCTTGTTAATCCTGTGGGCTGAAGCGCCCTTGATCGCATTCATGATCTCTGCCAGTGAACAAACCTCCATCGCCTCCTGGTCAACCAACGGTGTGAAGATGATATGAACGTGGTCCGGCATCACGACCGCGACGCGCAGATCGACTCTAGTTCCGTTGTCATGCAGACAACATTCGAGCACTGTGGAACGCACGTGCTCAGGCAATATCCATCTATGATCGGTGCAGAATGTCACAAAGTGTTGCCGGTCATCGACCTGAAGATGGGGAAGCTGCCTGCGGTAGAAAGCCTGCGGCATAAGGGGTTATGTGGGGACAGCCGCCCTCGGCTGTCCGCGGAGCGAAGCTCCGCGATTTTGATTCTAGTGCCGCCCCGGTTGCGGCCTGAGCTTTTTCAGCAGATTTGGACAGAAGATGTTCCAACTCGGGAATTCGGTTGCTGAAGAGAAAAGGCGAGGCGAGCTTCGCTCGCCCGGACAGCCGAGGGCGGCTGTCCCCACATGGTTCTTCTACGTGCCAGCCGATACCAACCGTACCTTCTTAATGAGTCGCCCGACGCGCAGTACGGCCCAATGATCCAAAGGCATTTCCGCAATGAAGTTGCTCTCGCCGATCGCCTCGCCGTCGATCGCGACCGCCCCGCCCCTTAGCTTTCCGCCAGCCTCGCTGTTCGACTTAGCAAATCCAGCGTGCCGGATCAGCTTGTCAAGGCGTACGATATGCCTGCTGCCAGGATTCACCCCTCGACCTATCACAACCAAAGCACCGTGGTGGCGTCCATCCGGATCAACCCCAACGTCGGCCACGCGAACATCAACAAGCTGTAACTCGTCCGGCGCCTCATCCTTCTGAAACTGCTTCGCCCAATCCTTCCCCGCTTTCGCTGCCCCCTCAGCCGAATGAAAATCCCCCACGATCCTCCGCGCCAGTTCTTTCTTCGCCGCCATCGGATGCGTCTCGCGCTTCATCTTCTCGATGTCTGCGACCTGCACGTCCGTCAGCAGCTCGTAGTAGCGCCACATCATCTCATCGGAGATGCTCATCACCTTGCCGTACATCTCCAGCGGCGCCTCGTGGATGCCAATCGCATTGCCCAGCGATTTCGACATTTTCTGCACGCCGTCCAGGCCCTCGAGAATCGGCATGGTCAGCACCACTTGCGAATCCTGTCCGTAGGCGCGCTGCAGTTCGCGGCCCACCAGCAGGTTGAACCGCTGGTCGGTGCCCCCGAGCTCCACGTCCGCTTCGAGCGCGACCGAGTCGTAGCCCTGGGCCAGCGGATAGAGCAACTCGTGCAACGAAATCGGCTTTTCTTCCGCAAAGCGCTTGTGAAATTCCTCACGCTCCAGCATCTGCGAGACCGTATACTTCGCGGCCAGCCGCACGAAGTCGTCGGCGGTGAATTTCGAAAACCACCGGCGATTGAAGTCCACGACCGTCTTCTGCGGATCGAGAATCTTGAAGACTTGCGTTTTATAAGTCTCGGCGTTCTGTTCGATCTGCTCCTGGGTGAGCGGCGGCCGGGTCGCTGACCTGCCCGTGGGATCGCCGATCATTCCGGTGAAATCGCCGATCAGAAAGATGACCGTGTGCCCGAGATCCTGAAAATGCTTGAGCTTGCGCAGAAGAACGGTGTGCCCAAGGTGCAGGTCAGGCGCCGTCGGATCAAATCCGGCCTTTATGCGGAGAGGTTTGCCCGAGGCGCGCGACTTCTCCAGCTTGGCACGGAGTTCGGACTCGCGGATGATTTCCGCGGAGCCCTTCTTGATATAGGTAAGCTGTTCGTCGACGGGTGCGAAGTTTGACATGCACGTCGATTATAGCGGCAGGTTCATGTGGGGACAGCCGCCCTCGGCTGTCCCGCCGAGCGCAGCGAGGCGTTTTGCCGAAAGGTCATTCCCCACCTGCGTCTGAGTTTGGGATAGGTGACCACACTGTCGAGCTTCGCTCGACGGGACAGCCGAAGGCGGCTGTCCCCACACGAAGCCCAACCCAGCTATCTCTCCCTTAGGATTCTCTTTATCAACTTGCGCCCGACGATTTCGAAATTTTCGCTCAGCACGATGTTGACGGCTTCGGTGTAAGCGATGTGTTCCTGCTCTAAGATGCGCGCCGCGAGTGTGTGTTCATCATCGCTATCAAGTACAGGCACCGCCTTCTGCACAATGATCGCCCCATGGTCGAGTTCCTCGTCCACGAAATGCACGGTGCAGCCGGAAACTTTCACCCCATAGGCGAAGGCCTGTTCCTGCGCTTCCAGGCCGGGAAACGCGGGCAAAAGCGACGGATGGATGTTCAGAATCCGGTGCGGAAACTGTTGCACGAACCACGGCGACAGCAGCCGCATGTACCCGGCGAGGCAGACCAGTTGCACGTTCTCCCGTTTTAGTGCGGCAACGACCTCGCGGTCGTGCTCCTCTCGAGGCTTGCCCTTGGAAGGAATCACCAGCGCATTCAGTCCACGCTGGCGGGCGGTGGCGATCCCCGGCGCTGCGGCCTGGTTGGAGATAACCACCCCGATCCGCGCATCAGGAATGCGGCCGTTATCGATGCTGTCCGCTATCGCGACGAAGTTCGAGCCGCGCCCGGAAAGGAGTATGCCGAGAGATTTCATGGAAGATGCTGGGAGACATCATAATTCACCACGGAGGCACGGAGACACGGAGAAAGAAGAGGACGAGTTGCTGTATCTGCCGTCACAGACGGGTCGCCGGAGCGGGCGCTACCCTCGTCGCGAGGTGATTGCCATGAAGAAATGGCTCCGACGGTCTGCCCTTGTGCTTCTGACGGTTCTGGTTGTTGCCGGGCTCGCCTACCACCTCGGCCTGCGCAACTGGTGTCTGCACTGGGGCACCACCCCGGCGGAAGCCCACGCCACCCTGCCCGGCGACGATTTGTTCCCGCTCTATGCGGGTGAGGCAACGCATGCGATTACGATTCACGCGTCCCCACAGCAGGTGTGGCCCTGGCTGATGCAGATCGGGCAGGATCGCGGCGGATTCTACAGCTATTCCTTCCTGGAGAACTCAATCGGCGCCGACATGCCCAAGGTGGAGCGTCTCGTCCCGGAATGGAAGCCGCGCGCGGTCGGAGAGACGGTATGGTTCGCCACGCCCAAGCGATTTGGTGGTCAGGGCCGCATGATTGCCGCAGTTGTGCTGCCCCAGCGATCCTTTGTCATGGTCAGCCCCAACGATTGGGAACGCCTACAGGCCGGGAGACCGGCTCAGGAGGCGTTCTGGAGCTTCACGCTGGAACCCTTGGGCAACGGGCAAAGCCGTCTGATTGCGCGGGTGCGTGGCGGAACACCGCCTAGCCTCGCGTCGCGCGCGGTGGGCAGACTGTTTTGGGAGCCGATGCATTTCGTGATGGAGCAGAAGATGCTCCGCACCATGAGAGACCTGTCGGAGCGCGGCTAGGTCTCAGCTATACGTGACCTTGCGCTCGCCCTTGACGATGCGCCCGATCGTATAAGCTTTCTCGCCCACGCGCTCCAGCACCGACTGGGCCTTCTTGAATTTCGCCGACGGGACTACGAGCAGCATGCCCAGGCCCATGTTGAAGGTGCGCAGCATCTCGTCCTGAGGCACATTCCCCAGTTGCTGCAGGTGCTCAAAGATCGGCAGTACCGGCCACGTGCCCATTTCGATGACCGCGGCCGTTCCGCGGGGCAGCACGCGCGGCAGGTTCTCGGTAATGCCGCCGCCGGTAATGTGCGCCAGGGCCGCGACGCATTGGCCGTCAATCAACTTTCGCAGCGCGGGCCAGTAACTCTTGTGGGTGCGCATCAGTTCGTTGCCGACTTTATTCTTGACCTCGTTGACGTAGGTATCCGCCGAATAGTGTGCGACTTCGAACAGCAACTTGCGCGCCAGCGAATATCCGTTGGTGTGCAGACCATTCGACGGCAGGCCCAGAATGATGTCGCCGATCTGCACGTCTTTGCCAGTGATGATCTTTTCGCGTTCCACCACGCCCACAATGAAGCCCGCCAGATCGTATTCTCCATCCGGATAAAAGCCCGGCATCTCGGCGGTCTCGCCGCCGATCAGGGCACAGCCGTTGTGTTTGCAGGCATCGGCGATGCCTTCGACAACCTTCTCCGCAATCGAAGGATCGAGCGTGCCCGTGGCCAGGTAGTCCATGAAAAACAGCGGCGCCGCTCCCTGCACTGCAATGTCGTTGACACAGTGATTGACCAGGTCGGCCCCCACCGTCGAGTGCAGGTCCATCTCGAATGCGATCTTCAGCTTGGTGCCAACTCCGTCGACGCTCGACACCAGCACGGGATCGGTGTACTTCGTCTTGTCCACGGCGAACAACCCGCCGAAGCCGCCAATCTCGCTCAGCACACCCCGGGTAAAGGTTTTGTGCGCGAGATACTTGATGCGCTGCTTGGTGCGGTTCGCGCGGCTGATGTCCACGCCGGCGTCGGCGTAGGTAATCGGCGTCGGGCTGGGTGTGGGAGTCTTGGCCACAGATTTCTTCCGCGTGTTTCGTAATCCTTGCGTGGGGTTGAGTGCCGGGTGCCGAAGCGACAACCTAAGGCCGCTCATTGTAGCACGTTCAACGCAGAGCTTCAGGAGACCAGCGGGCAGGCTTTGGATTCTCGAACATGCCTCGAAGATCGGAGATACACTGCATCCCCGGTCCGCGGGCGCGCACGCCCGTTCGCCATCGCGGGCCGGACTAGTGGGAGATGAAGTCCGAGAAGAAGTAGGCCAGAACCCCGAACAATGCCAGACCACAGATGCCGTAGCATGTGAGAACCCACGCTCCGCGGCCTTCATGATGCCGAGTGGTGGAAGCAGAGGACTGCTCAGTAGAAGAGACGACAGGGGCCCGATCTTCCATGCAAAAAAACCTCCGACGGAAAGATCGTGGCGCAAGTACGTTATGCGTCACGCCTGCCTCGCATCGCGGCGAAGCAAGACTATCTGGGCAAAATTTTACCCCGGATCGGGGCCCTCGGAAGACAAAAATGTGACCGGAATCACAGTATTATAATGAAAAAAAATTATCATAATATGATAATTATGCGCCTCCCTTTTCATGCCATCGCCCAGTCTGCCCGACTCCTGCGCCTCCTGGCTGTGTGGAGACGCCCGTTCCTCACGGTTTCCCCGAGTTGCTCTGCTCGCACGCCCACGCGCCGTGGCTGCTGCGTGGGATAATGGCTAAGGGTTCTTTTCCTAACTTATGCGTGATCGTTGCATCGTTCTTCTCTTTTCGTGTCTGCTGGCCGCCACCGCCAGTTCCCAGCAGCCCAGCCAAACGCCGTCGCAATCCGCGGCTCCCGCCAGGAACTCCGTCCCAACGGATCAGTCGAAGCCAGCCGACAAGACATCCGTCGGGGGAGCGGCCGCAAAAATAGCGGACTCGGCGAAGCCCGAAGGCAAGACTCCCGACTACGCGCAGGAGTCCTTCGTCATTGAGCAGATGCACTCCTACTACCGATTTGAGGCCGATGGCACCGGAAGGAAAGAAGCCAAGGCCCGCATTCGCGTGCAAAGCGAGGCCGGCGTGCAGCAGTGGGGACAGTTGCAGGAGGGTTACAACTCCGCCAACGAGCGCGTCGAGATTCCCTACGTGCGCGTGCTCAAAGAGGATGGCAGCGTGGTCAAGGCCGGCGACGATGCCGTGCAGGATCTGAGCGCTCCCATTGCGCGCGAAGCTCCCGTCTACACCGATTACCGCCAGAAGCACATCACCGTTCCCGGCCTGCGGCCCGGCGAGGTGCTGGAATACGACATGGTCACGGTGATTCATACGCCGCTGGCCGCGCGACAGTTCTGGGCGGACTACGAATTTGACAAGAGCAACATCGACCTGGACGAAACCCTCGACGTGGACGTCCCCGCCGGTCGCAACCTAAAGCTGAAGTGCAAGCCGGGGATGGAACCGAAAATCACTGAGGAAAACGGCCGCCGCATCTATCACTGGTCGAGTTCTCATCTCGAGCGTGAAGACGATTCGGCGAAGGCCAAGGAGAAAGACAAGAAGAAAAAGAAACACCGTCCCGACGACGACCGTCCCGATATCCAATTAACTACCTTCGAAACCTGGGAACAGATTGGCCGCTGGTACGCGGACCTCGAAAAGGACCGCCGCAAGCCCTCGCTCGAAGTTCGCGCCAAGGCGCAGGAGTTGGCCAAAGGCCTGAACGGCGATCTGGAAAAGACCGAGGCGCTCTACGATTTCGTGGCGAAAAACTTCCGCTACGTCAGCCTCTCCCTGGGAGTCGGCCGCTATCAGCCGCACGCGGCTTCCGATGTGCTCCACAACGAGTACGGCGACTGCAAAGACAAGCACACCTTGCTGGCCTCGTTGCTTGAGGCCGAAGGCCTGCACGCTTCGTCGGTACTGATCAATTCGAGCCGCAAGCTCGATCCCGACGTTCCTTCGCCCTCGCAGTTCGACCACGTCATCACCATGCTTCCGCTGGGCCGGGGGGACAATAAAGAAGAAGTCTGGATGGACACGACCAGCGAGGTCGCGCCCTTTCGCCTGCTGGCGTATACGCTGCGCAAGAAGCAGGCGCTCGTGATTCCTCCGGCCGAGCCGCCTTCCGCCGTGGCGCCTCATCTCGAAGAGACGCCGGCGGACACGCCCATGCCCGACACCGAAGTCTCGGAGATCACGGGAAAGATCAACGACATCGGCAAACTCGAAGCCCACGTGCACTACGAGTTTCGCGGTGACGAGGAACTGCTGCTGCGTTCCGTGTTCCGCCGCGTGCCGCAGGCCAACTGGCAACGCGTGGTTGAAAACGTGAACGCCGGCCTGGGCGGAGACATTACCAATCTCAAGGTCAGCGATCCGGCGGCGACCCGGGAGGCGTTCACCCTGTCCTACGACGTCTCCAAAGTGAACTTCCTCGACTGGTCCAAAAAGAAAACGGAAATTGTTCTGCCGCTGGTGCAGTTCAATTTGCCCGAAGTCGGTGGCGACGACACCGACGCGGATGCCGAACCCCTGAAGCTGGGCCCGAAAGCGGAGTACTCCTACAACATCAAACTGGAGTTGCCCACCAAATACACGGCACACGCGCCGCTGGCTTTCTCGCTGAAACGCGACTACGCCGAATACCAAGCCACTTACAAGATTGAGGGTGGCGTCTTCACCGCAGGCCGCAAGCTGACCCTGCGCCAGGACGAACTCCCCGTCGCCCGTGCGGCGGATTATGAATCGTTCCGCCGCGCCGTTGGCGCCGACCTTGCGCAGCAACTTTCGGTCGAAAGCGCGGTGGCCGGAGCGCCTGTCCCGCCCGCCGACATGAAGGCCGACGATCTGGTCGACAGTGCTCGCGCCGCAGCGGACAATGGCAACCTGCCCGTGGCACTTGTTCTCTTGAAGCGGGCGACGGAAGTTGATCCCAAGAATAAAGTCGCGTGGAACAATCTGGGTCTCATCTATTTCGCAATGCGCGAGAACGAGCAAGCGATCGCCGCCTTCCAGAAGCAGATTGAAGTCAATCCCTACGACGAGTTCGCCTACAACAACCTCGGCCGCGTGTATTGGAACGATCGCAAGTACGACGATGCGGTGAAGGCTTTCAACAAACAACTGGAAAACAATCCCCTCGACAAGGTCGCCCACGCTTACCTGGGTTCGATGTATGCCGAGTGGCATAAATACGATCTGGCCGTTGCGGAACTGGAGAAGGCGGCGTCACTGACTCCCGACAGTGGCGAGTTGCAGGTGAGCCTGGGCGATGCCTACCT
>JADGNP010000180.1 GCA_017883425.1 Candidatus Sulfotelmatobacter sp.
GGGCTGGTTCTGGCGGCGGTAATACTCGGCCACTCCCGACACCGTGCCGACTGCCACGGAATGATCTCCACCCAGCGCCAGCGGAACTTTCCCGGCCTCGAGCGTCTTGATCACCAACTCCGCATGCTTGGTGCAGGTGGCCGTGATCTCCTTCAAATATTTGGCGTGGGTGTCGCCTTCCTTTTTCTGCTCCGGAATGGCAACGGCCACGTTGCCGCCGTCTTCCACCTCGTGCCCGAGCGCTTCCAGGCGCGCCTCAAGGCCGGCCACGCGCACCGCGGACGGCCCCATGTCGACGCCGCGCCGGGACTGGCCAAGGTCAAGGGGGACGCCAATCACGCGAATTATTCTGGGAGCGATATTGGAGGAGCTTGTAGATGTAGTCATCATGGACTTGAAATTCGAACAGATTGGGTAATTTTGTAATTGGATAATTGGGTAATTCAAAAGCAAAACGAAACCGATTTTCAATTACACAATTACCCGATTACCCAATTACCAAATTTCTACGGATACAAACGGTACAGCATCCTAGGGAACGGAATGGTCTCGCGCACGTGCTCCAGGCCGCAGATCCACGCCACGGCGCGCTCAACGCCCATGCCGAAGCCGCCGTGGGGCACGCTGCCGTACTTGCGCAGATCGAGATACCACTTGAAGGCTTCTTCCGGCAGCCCGTGTTCGTGGATGCGCTGCAGCAACAATTCGTATGAGGCCATGCGCTGCGAGCCGCCGATAATTTCGCCGTAGCCTTCGGGCGCGAGCACGTCCACGCACAAGGCCAAGTCCGGGCGCTGCGGGTCGGGCTCCATGTAAAACGCCTTTACCTTCGCCGGATAACGATGCACCATGACGGGCTTGTCGAACTGTGCTGACAAGTAGGTCTCGTCCGGCGAGCCCAGGTCGCCGCCCCACTCAAACTTGGATTCCAGCGCACCCTTGGCGTGGCCCTCCTGCAGATTCTTCACCGCTTCGTCGTAGCTGATCCGCGGGAAGGGCGCCTCGATTTTTTCGAGCTTGGAAATATCGCGGCCAATGGTCTGCAAGTCGACGCGCCGCTTCTCCAGGCAACGTTTCACGATGAAGGTGATCAGCCCCTCGGCCAGTTCCATGACGTCGTCGAGCTCAGCAAAGGCGACTTCCGGCTCGACCATCCAGAACTCAGTAAGATGACGCCGCGTCTTCGATTTTTCCGCGCGAAACGTTGGACCAAACGAATACACCTTGCCCAGCGCCATCGCAGTCGCTTCCACATAAAGCTGGCCCGACTGCGTGAGGTACGCCTGCTCGTCGAAGTAGTCGACCGGGAACAGCGTGCTCGTGCCTTCACACGCCGCCGGAGTAATGATCGGCGGATCGGTCAGGGTGAAGCCGCGTTCGTCGAAGAAATCGCGCGCCGCCTTGATGATCTCGGCCCGCACCCGCAGAATCGCCGCCTGCCGCTGCGACCGCACCCACAGATGCCGGTGCTCCATGAGGAAGTCGGTGCCGTGCTCCTTGGGAGTAATCGGGTACGGGGAAGACTCGGGCACGCGCTGTACGACCTGCACATTCGCTACATCGAGCTCGTAGCCGCCGTGGGCCCGCTTGTCGGCGCGAACTTTGCCTTCGACGATCACGCTCGACTCCTGCGTCAGCGTCTTGATGGCATCAAAAACTTCCGGCGGGACCGCGTTCTTCGGCACGACCCCTTGAATGATGCCCGAGCCGTCGCGAAACTGCGGGAATAGCAGCTTCCCGCTCTCGCGCAGGTTGTAGAGCCAGCCGCGGATGGTGACCGCCTGACCCTCATGCTTACCGATTTCTGCAATCGTTGTCACAGGTGAAGACATAATTTCTCAGAGTCCTGCCGGCTGTCGCGAGGGCATCTTGCCCTCGCACTGCGGGCGAGACGCCCGCAGGACAGCCGCCGGGACGGCGGCGCTACGATGCCGTTTCCAGCTTCTCGAAAGTCTCCGCCAGCTTCTCCAGCGGATTCACTTTCTCATCTTCCGCCAGTTCCAGCAGCAGGGGCGGGGTTTGCGGAGCGGAACGCAGCAGTTCCATCGCTTCTTTCCAGTCGATGGTTCCCTGCCCCGGCCACAGGTGCGAGTCTTTATTCTTGTCGTTGTCGTGAATGTGCGTCGAGCAAATGTGATTGCGCAAAATTTCAAACCCCTGGCGGACTGAGTTTTCCATGTGCGCATGGCCGAAGTCGAAACACACGCCGACGTCGTCGAAGTGCGCGCCCCGGATCATTTCCACCAGCCGGTCGGGCGTCGAGAGTTCGTTGGGAATGTTCTCCAGCAGGATGCGCACGCCTAGCGGCTTGGCAAATGCCCGCAGGTGTTCGATGGAGGTCATGGCCGCTTCGAACTTCTTCTCGCTAAAATCCTCGTTGGGTGTGCCCAGGTGCTGCACCAGGAATCGGAAGGGAATCTGCTCGGCAATTTCAAGAGCCCGCTTGATCTCGTCCATGGCGTCGACGCGCGCGGCGCGGTCGGTGGATGCCACGTTGACCGGCGGAGCCCCGGCCCGTCCCCACTCGTAGTCGGAGTACAGAGGCGAGTGGACCGAATTCAGCGGAATCCCGCTGCCCCGGAACCATTCGGCGATTTCCTTGACGTGTGCCTTGCGGTTGGCATAATCGACATGCTGACGCGCCGCGAAAATCTCGACCGCCTGCACCCCGCTGCGAGCCAGCCCATCCAGAATGCCCGGATGCAGCCGCTCTTTTACGAACAGATAGGTTGAAACCGCTTTCAGCATGCGCATCCCTTAAGAAAATGTTGATTGTAGCCCCGCCGTCCCGGCGGCTGTCCTGCGGGCGTCTCGCCCGCAGCTGCGAGGGCAGGATGCCCTCACGACAGCCGGCAGGATGCCGGCGCTACAGCACAACTAACAATGCCTTTCTAGTATCCCACGGCCTTTCCGCTGCTCCGGCCATCACTGGCGCCCAGGCGTTCGCCGGTTCTGGCATCAACGGCGATGCACTCCGCATCGCTCCAATAGGACGCAACATTTGTCCCGTAGTGGAGTCCGATCTCAACGTTGTATCCCATGTGCCGCAGCAGGTTCAGCGTGTCGGGCGAGAACCATTGTTCCACGTTGAGCACGTCCGGCATCCATTGATTGTGGAAGCGGGGCGCGTTCACCGCTTCCTGGATGTTCATGCCGTAGTCCACCACACCCATTAGAACATTGGCGACGGTGGTGATGATCTTGGAACTGCCCGGCGAACCCAATACCATAACGGTCTTGCCGTCGCGCACCACAATCGTCGGAGTCATCGAAGACAGCGGTCGCTTTCCCGGCCCAATCGCATTCACATCGCCCTGAAGCAAACCGTTGCCGTTGGGCACGCCCGGCTTGGAGGAAAAATCGTCCATCTCGTCGTTGAGCAAGAAACCCAGCCCGTCGGCCGTGACCCGCGATCCGAACCAATCGTTGATGGTCGTGGTTACGGAGACGGCATTGCCGTCCGCGTCCATCACGGAATAGTGCGTCGTGTGATTGGACTCATGCGGTGCCATCACCGGCGGATGCCCAGCCGCATACTGTTCCAGTTGGCTAAACACAGCCGGCCGCTTCAAGTCTTTGCTCGGGGTAGCGTGCGCCGGATCGATGGTCTCCTGCCAGGCCGCTGCGTATCTTTTGTCAATGAGCTGCGCCACGGGAATCTTGGCGAAGTCGGGATCGCCCATAAACTCGGCGCGATCGAAAAATGCCCGCCGGAAGGCCTCGGTGGTGTAGTGAATCGACATGGCCGACCGGTCCGCCATCTTGCCGAGATCGAAGCCTTCCAGAATATTAAGGGATTCAATCAGCACGGTTCCACCGGACGATGGCGGCGGCGCGCTGATGACCTCATACCCGCGATATGTCCCGCGCACCGGCTCGCGCTCTTTCACTTCATAGTGCGCCAGATCGTCGGCGGTAATCAGACCTCCGCCCTTCTGCATGGCCGCGGCCAGTTCCCGCGCGAGGGAGCCGTGATAGAAATCATCCGGCTTCGCGGCAATCCGCTCCAGCGTCCGCGCCAGGTCGGGCTGGCGAAAAATCTCTCCCGGCTTGTAGAAGTCGCCGTTCCGTTGAAATACCCGGCGCGATTCGGGGAACTCCGCCAGATGCCGGTCATGCAGATCCGCGGCCTCTTCCCAAGTGAGCGCGTATCCCTCCTGCGCCAAATGGATGGCCGGAGCCATGACTTGCTTGAGCGTCAGCTGGCCGTACTTCTGCTCGGCGTAGACCAGGCCCGCCACCGACCCCGGCACACCGATCGCCTTATAACCAATCTTGCTGGCATCCTCGATCACGTTGCCCTGCGCGTCCAGATACATGTCGCGGGTCGCCGCCGCGGGAGCCTTTTCGCGGTAGTCGAGGAAGTGCGTCTTGCCGTCGGCCATGCGGATGAGCATGAATCCGCCGCCCCCAATATTTCCTGCCGGGGGATGCACCACGGCCAGCGCGAATCCGGTGGCCACCGCGGCATCGATGGCGCTGCCGCCGGCCTGCATGATCTCCACGCCGACATGGGACGCCAGTTCATGCACGCTCACCACGATCGCGTGCGGAGCATGAACCGGGTGTGTGGCGGCCTGGACGGAAGCCGCAGCTCCCAGCGCCAAGAGCGCCATCAGCAGCAAAATCAATGATTTATGCGGAGATCGCATGCAGGTTCAAGGCATCGGGAATTGCCAGAGACTCTTGAGGCTAGCCGACGAAGCGAGCAGAGTCAAATCACTCGCAGCCTGTGGGGCGGGCGCCCATAAGCGCTAACTTAAGAATTCCTTCCGGTTGGCCCGTCAACCGTTCGTAGTCGGAGACAAGGACGAATCGAGCTTCCACTAGAGGAAGTAATGCAGCTACTGCACCTTCGTATACTCCGCCTTGGCTTCTTTCAGAATGAGGATGTCGGGTCCGAACTGTGGGCAGCCCTCTTCTTTACCACCAACAAATAGACCGGGTAACTGATCGCGATCAAGACCAGTGTAAACAAGCTGTGTTTGATGTCGCTGATCACGGATGCAATCAGAAATCCAGCCGACGCCAGCAGCACTCCCAAGGTCGTCCAGGGATAGCCCCACACTTTGAAAGGCCGTGTAAGCTGTGACTGCCCCGCCCTCAGCCTGAACAAGGCAGCGAATCCCGATATGTAGACGGACACGAGCAGAAAAGAGGAAATCGCGATCAGGGTCTCAAAACTCCCGCTAAGCACCAGCGCAATAATTGCGAGCGCGCCTATCAGCAGGGCCACCGATGGAGTGCCTCCGGAATTGACCGACGCCATCCGGCGGGGAAGTAAACCATCACGGCCCATGGCAAAAAGAATTCGTGGAGAAATCAAGAGCAAAGCGTTGATCGTGCTAACCACCGTGACCAGGGAAATGACGAGAATAATTTGTTTGCCGTGGCTGCCGAAAACCAGCATCGCGGCGTCCGCGGCTGGCATTCGGGAAGCAGCCATTTGAGCTATCGGCAGGACGTACAGCAAGGCTGCGTTCACTAAGAGGAAGACTGCAATGCAAGTCACGACCCCGCCGATTGCGGAGCGCGGCAGGTTTCTCGCCGGATCCCTGTCCTCCTCCATGAAGTAGATCGCGCTGTACCAGCCGTCGTAAGTCACGATGACAGCCTGCAACGCAACCACCAGAGCTAGGAGAATGTTTCCGCTCGATGCCGGGAAGCTGATAAACGCGGACGGATCGACTGCTCCACCTCTCGGTGAGACCACGAAACATGCCACCACAAATGCGATCAGGGCGAGTGCTTTGACCAGACTGGTAAATTCCTGCACCCGGCTGCCAGCGCGCAGGCCGAGCCAGTTCAGAAGTGTCAGAATAACTACGGCAGCTACGGCAACCAGCTTGATGTGTGGTCCCAGACCAGGTTGAAGTCCGGTTGCGAATTCGCCGAATGCGACAGCCAAATATGCAATAGCCGCCGTTTGCATCATCCAATCGCAGCAGCCCACCACAAAACCGGCATACTCGCCAAAGGCTTTACGGGAATATACGTACCATCCGCCCTCTTGCGGAAGCATCGTGGCAAGCTCAGTCACGGAAGCGGTGCAGAAAAACACGTACACCCCACCCAAGACCCAAACCGCGACGACGAGCCATGGACTTCGGAGTTGAGCTGCGACTTCACCGGGCGTGCGCAGGATGCCCGCGCCGATTGTGCCTCCAATGCCCACAGCAAGCCCAAAACCGACGCCCACGATGCGTAGCAGATGTCCTTTGGTGCTGATCGGCTCAGGAATGGTTGTAGCCGTGAAGTGTGCCGTGCTGCCTCCGTGCTGTGATCTGGCGTGGAGTAGGCCAAGCAGAAGGCCGATGGTCTGCGAGTCTAGGCTGCAGTCCGATCCGAGTCAATGAGCCGACACAAATTCGCTAGTTGGCGTCACAGCGCGATAGCACTCACAACCCTGCAGTCGGCTCGCCACTGGGCGGTTAGTCGGCTACTCGGAAATTATCGCCCAGAAACTGGCGGGCGGGTCAAAGTCCCAGCTCAATCCGCCTAAGTTAGCGCTTATGGGGCGGAGCCCGGGCGGAGCCCCCCGCCCGCCCAGGCCCGGAGGACGCTTAGTTCTTCCTCCTACGAGACGGACTGTTGCGTGCTCAAACCCGTCCAGCTTTCTTCTTCGCCGTCTTCCTGGCCTTTTTCTTGCGCACGGCTTTTGGCGCGTTCGCGGCCACCATCTCATACGACTGCCGGATCAAGTCCTTCAATTCGTCGCTACGCAACGCATCCAGCCGATCGAGCATGACCCAGTTGTGACGCCCAAGGTAGGGAGACGGTCGGATGTCCTGGCGCTCAATCAACTCGGCAAACGTCTCCGGCGTACACTTGAAGGTCAGCCGCACCTGGTCCAGCCCCAGAACCGCGAACATCTTCCCCCTGACTTTGAAACATAGGGCGTCGCCCCATTGAAGCTTTTCCGTCGCCTCGGGAAACGATAGGCAGTAAGCGCGAGTGGAATCCACGTTCATTTTCGGTTGTTCGTCTGAATCGAAACTACTTTCTCACGAATCGAACTGCGGAAAAACGAAATCTCCCGAAGAAGTACCGGCCACAGGGGCTAACGTGTGTGCGGGAGAACTACTCTTTCGCCCCGCTGGGGCTTGCTCATCTCCCCTTGCCTTCCCACGGCTTACGCCGTGGGCTGCATTTTCTTGCGCCGCTTCGCGGCTAAAATCTGAAGCCTTACGCGGCCCTGAAGGGGGCCGCTCTTCCACGGTAATGCCCACGTTTATGATTATTTCCGCAGCCTCTTAATGCGCCCTCCGCTCACCGTCAAAGGCCAAATGCGTCCAATCGTCGGAGACTCCCGTCTTCTGATATATTTTCCCGCCAACAGGAGGGTAGTACGCTCATGAACATTCACGGTATCGCTCCGCTGCTGCAGGTTTTCGACATGCCGACCGCGATTCGCTTCTACCGCGACGTGTTGGGTTTCACAGTTCACGCCACGTCTGAGCCCGGAGACGACTGCAATTGGGCGTGGCTCAAGCTGAATGGCGCGGAGCTGATGCTCAATACCGCCTATGAAGCGGACCAGCGCCCGCCGGTTCGCGATCCCGCGCGCGTCGCTGCGCACGACGATACCTGCCTGTTCTTCGGTTGTGAGGATCTCGACGCAGCGTACCAGCACCTGCGCACGCATGGTCTGAATGTGAAAGAGCCGAAAGTCGCGCCTTATGGCATGAAGCAGTTGTGGTTCACCGATCCCGACGGCTACGGCCTCTGCTTTCAGTGGCCCGCCAAGCAGGAGACCCACGATCAATGGGTGGCCGATTATGGGATTGAACCCAAGACCATTGCCTAGACAGAGAACTGAGCTATGCGCGATCCACGAACTGAAGCAGCCGTTCCTTCACCGCCGGCCACTCGGCTGCCAGAATCGAGTAGCGCACCGAATCGCGAGGGATGAAGTCCGCGGCCATGCGGTGGGCGCGGAGAATCCCTTCGAACTGCCCGCCGATGCGTTCCAGCGCGGCGCGGGAGCGCTGGTTGCGCGCGTCCGTGTGAAAGCAGACGCGGAGCACCTGCCACACTTCGAAGGCATGGGTCAGCATGAGCAGCTTGGCCTCGGTATTGGCTGCGGTCCGGATGGCCGAGCGGGTGAGCCATGTATAGCCGATCTCGCAGGCGTCTGGAACGTCGCGCCCGTGCGAGGGATGGCCCGGCGGCCACGACCATCGCTCGAGGTTCCAGAAGCGCGTGGAGCCGAGGACGACACCGTCCTGCTTTCTGACAATTGCATACGGCACCGCGGTGCCGGCGTCTCTCCAAGCCAGAGCGGTGTCGACGTAGCTGGTGGCCGCGACCCTGCCGCGGGGGACGGGACTCCACTGGTAGAGCGAGGCATCGTCTGCCGCCGCGGCCACCAACCCGTCGACGTGGCGGTGCTCCAGGGGCCCCAAGCGAACGTGCGTGCCTTGCAGCACAGAGTTTTCCGTAACCATCAGTTCCACTATGCAATGAGCCCCATCGCGACTGCAAATGGGGCTGCGTAGCGCCGCCGTCCCGGCGGCTGTCCGGCGGGCGTCCCCGCCCGCCGCGCCGAGGGCGAGACGCCCCTTCGACAAGCTCAGCGCAGGCTCTCGCGACAGCCGGCAAGATGCCGGCGCTACGATTCATGATTCTAATTGCTTGATCACCGTGACCTTGCTGTAGGCCACACGAAAGCCCAGACGCTCCGCGTTGCGCTGCGAAATTGTGCCGCCCTGGGTGACCACCACGGCATACTCGCACCCAGCCTCGAGCGCAGCCGCCATGCGGGCGCGCAGCAGGGCCGTCTGCAGCCCGCGCCCGCGAAATTCGGCCAGCGTGCCCGCGCCGCAAAGGGCAAAGACTTTGTGCTCAGGAATCACCAGCCCCGTACCGCATGCCACCAGCCGGCCCTCGACACTGGCCACGAAGGCCAGCGCCCGCTCCATCTGGTAGAAGGGCGCGACCAGCCCGCGATAGGCCTCCGGCGCTCCGTCGGGGAAAAACGCAGTCTCCACGATGGTTCCCGCCCGGTCAGCTTCCTCCGGCAGACTGCGCCGAATCTCGGACCCCGCCGGAGGAGGAGGAAACTTCTCCTCGGCATCCAGCTTGCGGTACAACACATTATTCAACTCCGCGATCCCATAGCCGCGCTCCTTGAATAGCTCGAACACCGCCGGCTCGTGCATGGGACAGAGATCTACTTGTGACGGAGCCTGGTGCGCGCGGTAAAACTGCTCCACGCGATCAAGATCCTCCGCCGTAAACGGACGATCCAGGCCAACGCCGGTCGCCCGTCCGATGGGCGAACCCAGCCCCGCAAAGATCATGTGCCCGCCACAAATTTCTTCCTCCGCCGCCCCAATCTCGGGCCGCGTCTTCTGAAACATCCGCGCATACAACACTTGCGGCATCTCCTCCCCCGACTCCAGACGGCGAGCGAGTGCCTTGTCTACGAATTGCATGGGAGAAATCCTTTCTAGTTT
>JADGNP010000181.1 GCA_017883425.1 Candidatus Sulfotelmatobacter sp.
CTGCTGCGCCAGGGCCAGGGCGAGAAGACCACTCAAAAGGGTGGAAACCAGAATTCTAGGCACTGCGGAATTCTAAATGAGAAAGCCCGGAATCCTAAATCCCAAACCAAGTGGCAGTGGTGCAGTTGGAGAAGAGCGATTTGTATCAGGGTCACGCCTTGAGGTGTGCCACACCCGCACCCAGCCTACAGGCGGCTTTAGAGGCTGCGGAAAACTCGCATTCCGCGCTACAGCGCCTGAAGGCGTGATTGATCAACCAGCACTTACGCGATGCCTGAAGGCATCGCCTGATACGAATCGTGAGTTTTTCCGCAAACTGTTTAGCCGCTGCGATCGTCGCGGGGCAAACCCCAGCGGCTAAACAGTTTGCTGAAGAACGCATTTCCCGGCTGGTTGGCGCTCCGCAGCGGCTGAAGCCGACACTCTTTTTGCAGCACTTACGGCATCGCTGAAGCGATGCCCTGATACGAATCGCTCCTCTTAGACTGGCCACCACCCGCTCTGGAGTTCGCGGGAGCCTGCGGGAACGTCGTAGAATTAAGCTATGGCGAATCTGACATTGGTCTATGGCATGAGGCTGTTGCCGTCCGAGGAAGTGGCCGAGGTGGGGCAGGCTCCCGTGAAGCTCACGAATGGCCGGGAGTCCCACGTCACCATGCACATTCTCGAAGGCAGCAAGGAAGATATCGAAAAACAGTTGCGCACGAGCCTGGAAGCGTTCTTCGATCTCTATCCTGAGATCTGATCGGCGGAGCGCGGTCGCGCGGCCATTCCGGCGTGCGCGCTTAGGCGATTCGCCGGTGAGATCGATGTTCCGTCGCCTTATAATCCTAGTCTTCTGCGGACTGTCCAAACGAACAGCATGCAATGGTCCTATCCAGAATTGCGGTTCCGGTTGATCAAAGCCGGATTGTGGCCTGAAGGCCGCATGGCGCGCCTGGCCTGCTATTTGGCGGGAATGGCCGGAGTGCTGTTTGGGCTGCAGAAATTGCTGGGCCTGTTTGCCAAATCCTGGGGAGAGCATTTGGGAGGATGGGTCGGATTTCTGACTGTCCTCGCCACCGTGTTGTTCTTCATCCTTGCCTTCCGCTGGTTGAAGCGCAGGGTCCTGTGGCGTCTGCGGAACCGGCTGATCGTCACCTATGTTTTCATCGGCGTGATTCCCGCTGTGCTGCTGGTCGCGATGACGCTCATCACACTCTATGGACTGGCCGGACAGTTTGCCGTTTTCGTCGTGACTGCCGAAATCCACTCCCAGTTGAGAAGCCTGGAAGCAGCAAACGCCGCGGTCAGCAATGAACTGGCGGCACGTTTGGAGCGCGGAGACAACCCGGCCGCTGAATCCCTGGCGGGCCTGAGGAAGCGCGATCCGGCCTGGGGGCGGCGGCAGGTGTGTGCCTGGTACGGAGAGAAACCACTGCCGCTATGCAATGAGGGAAAGGGTACGTCCCTCACACTCCCCAGTTTCGTGAAGGGAAGGTTTCGCGATATCGTCCGCGACCGCAACGAACTGCACCTGCGTGTCGGCACGTCGCTTCCGCTGCGGTCGACCAAACTGACCGTGGTTACGAGCGAGCCGTTCGACGAGAATCTAGTGGGAAACATCGCCGCCGATCTGGGTGAAATCACGCTCTACGCTTCGGGAGTCACGCCGGACGAGACTGCGTCGAAGAACGATGATAGTTCGGGTAGCCAGCCAGAATCGGGGTCGCATGCCCCCCTTGCCGTCGCTCCGGAAAAGAAGCAGAGCGGAATCACAATCAGTTCCGGCAAACACGGCACCACGGTTCAAGCCGACCAGCAGATATTGCCTCCCATATTCACGGTCGGTGCCCTCCCGGAACCGGCGGGGAGCTTGGATCTGGAAATTCTGTTCGGCACGCCCCTTTCGGTGTTGGACTGGAAAACTGGGAAAGAGGAGCGAAGGGGAGCGGTGGTAAGGGTCCGCACCCGTCCCACAGTGTTGTACAGCCATTTGTTCGCGGCGCTGGGAGAATTCGTGCAGGGCGTGGCGTACATCCTGCTGGGTGTAGGAATTTTCTTCGCCATCATCGAGCTAATCGCCCTGATCATCGGCACGCGCATGACCCGCACCGTGACCGCCGCCGTGGCGCAGCTTCACGCCGCCACCCAACACGTGGATCGCGGCGATTTCAGCCACCGCATCCCCGTGAAATCGAGCGATCAGCTCGCGGACCTGGCGCTCTCGTTCAACTCGATGACCGCCTCCATCGAGAAACTGATCCAGGAGCAGAAGGAAAAACAACGTCTGGAGAACGAACTGGCCATCGCGCAGGAAGTGCAGGCGCAGCTTTTCCCGCGCCAGGTTTCGCAACTCGAGTCGCTCGAGGTCCATGGCTTCTGCCGTCCCGCGCGCACCGTCAGCGGAGACTACTACGACTTTCTGACGGCCAGTTCCCACAAGCTGATTCTGGCGGTCGGCGACATCAGCGGAAAAGGAATTTCCGCCGCATTATTGATGGCCACCATTCACTCGGCCGTTCGCGCCTACAGTGTGGAGAATCTGCCCCAGATGCGGGAACCGGTAGCCGTGGGCGCGGTCGCCGGCTCGGGCAGGGTCCTGGCGGCATGGCCGGAGGGCGTAGAGGTTTCTCCCGGAGCGCTGCTCAGTCTGCTCAACCATCAACTCTACGAAAGCACTCCGCCGGAGAAGTACGCCACGCTTTTCCTCGGAATCTATGACGGACGCTCGCACCACCTCACCTACAGCAACGGCGGACACCTGCCTCCCATTTTGATTGGGAAAGATGGCACGATCCGAAGGCTAGAGGCTGGCGGAACGGTCGTGGGTCTGTTCGACAATATGAATTACGACGAGGGCGCGGTTGAGATGCATCCTGGCGAAATCTTCCTGGCCTACAGTGACGGCGTGACCGAGCCGGAAAATGATTTCGGGGAATTTGGCGAGCAGCGGCTGATTGACATCGTCCGCGAGAACCGCGAACTTCCTCTGCCCCAGATCAGTCAGATCGTAACCTTGGCGGTGGATAACTGGATCGGCGACAATGAGCAGCCCGATGATGTCACGCTGGTTCTGGCCCGGGCGCGATGAAAAGGCGTCCACCACAAAAGACACGAAGACACACGAAGGACCGTTCCTCCCGCTTTTCAGGAGAATCGAGCTAGATCATTTTCTTCTTCCACCGTCCCTGCTTGAACAGGAGCGCGCTCGCACCGGCAATGGCCCCTTCTGCGATCACAATCGCCCAAAACGCGCCCTTCGACTGCAGGTGCAGACGAATCGCCAGCCAATAGGCCAGGGGAATCTCCAACAGCCAAAAGCCGAAGAAATTCACGATGGTTGGGGTGATGGTGTCTCCCGCGCCATTGAACGCCTGCAACATGACCATGCCGTAGGCATATCCAATGTTGCCGCAACTCACGATGCGCAGACAGGAGGCCGCCAGCGGCACAACCGCAGCGTCATTGGTGAATAGACGGACCACCGGCTCTGCGAACAAGACGAAGAGAACTCCTACCGTTCCCAGAAACATCATGTTATAGAGTCCGGTGCGCCAGACAGCGGTTTCCGCCCGCTCCGGCTTTCCCGCACCCAGATTCTGACCAACCAACGTGGCGGCGGCGTTGCTCAAGCCCCACGAAGGCAAAATCGCGAAAACTACGATACGAATCGCGATGGTGTATCCGGCCAGCGCCGCCGCGCCAAAGATGCTGATGATGCGTACCAGGCCGATCCAACTGGTGTGCGCAATGGCAAACTGCAGAATCCCGGTCAGCGAGACCCGCACCAGCCGCCACAGTACATCAAAGCGCAAGCGAAGCTGCCGGGTGAGAATGCGAATCCGCTCCGTGCCTTTCAGCAGGCGGTAGAACTGGTAGATCACGCCAATGCTGCGCCCGATGAACGTGGCCAGCGCCGCGCCCGTCACTCCCAGCCGCGGGAAAGGCCCCCAGCCGAAGATCAGGCAAGGATCCAGCACCAGGTTGATGATGTTCGACACCCAGAGCAGGCGCATGGCGATGGCCGCATCTCCAGCTCCACGGAAGATAGCATTGTTCAGAAATAACAGCAGCACGACACAACTGCCGCCCAGGCAGATTCTGGTGTAGCCGCTGCCCACCGAGACGATCTCTGGAGAGGCACCCATCCACTGCAGAAGGCGCGGAGCCAGCAGCAGGCATGGCAGTCCGATGGCCAGCGAAACCATGATCCCGAGAGCGATGGCCTGCACTGCGGCGACGGCCGCACCCTCGAGATCCTTTTCCCCGATGCGGCGCGCAACCATGGCTGTAGTGGACAGACTGAGTCCCATGCCCACCGCGAACACCAGGCTCAGCATGGACTCCGTGAGTCCGACTGTGGCTACGGCGTTGGCCCCGAGGCGGCCCACCCAGAACACGTCCACCACGGCAAACAGCGACTCCAGCACCATCTCCAAAACCATGGGCACAGCCAGCAGGAGAATGGCCCGGTTCAGGCTGCCCGCGGTGTAATCCTGATGAGACCCGCGGACGGCCTCAACCAGCGACGACCAAAGGGAACGCTGCGGCACGGCAGCAGCAGTAATCGCTTCCATAACAACCTTTGGCTTTCCGCAACTACGTCCGGGAGAATCCACGGAAGCAGGTGCATTCAGAACAAGCAATGAAAATCAATCAGGGAGCCCACGTGCAGCGGGCCGAACAGGATGGCGAGTTAGCGAGGCTTGAACATGTTATTCCTCAGCGCGGATCGTACGGAACGGCTGGGTCCCCACAGGGAACGAACTACTACGGCGAGATTCTACCCCAAGCTCCCAGCCTCTGCCAACAAAAACAGAAAAGCGGCGGATGGTCGGAGGTCCACCCGCCGCTTCCTCAGGAGGTATGAGTGACGTTCGCTACAAGGCCATGCTACCCCTCCGGCGTTGCAGGGAGTGAGATCACGAAGGTACTTTCCCAGGTTATCTCCGCGCAGGAAGTCCCCTTTGGGGAGCAATCCCAATACGGAAGCGGAGACGCCCGCCCGCGTCTTCGGATCGCTTATTCCCTACTTCCTCGGCAGAGCCAACACCCGCGCTGAGATCGCCCCATTCTTCAGCATGCCGCCAAGAATCAACGGCCCCAGCGGCGTAGTCAGGATTCCCCGGACGTCGGTGCGGACATCAAACGTGTCTTCCGTGATCGTCTCCCATCGGTTGCCATGCACTGCAAAGGCAAACGTCACCGGGGAGATCTCGGCGAGCTTGCCGTCGTAATCCAGACCTTTGAAGTTATGCGGATTGGCGGTCCCGCCCGAGAACATGATCTTGTGTTCTCTTTCACCCGCGCCCGCCACGATGCCGAACCGCCCGGGCCCGGGATGCGGAGGCAGTTTGCTCCACTCGATCTTGTTGGGATCCTTGTGGTCGATCTTGCCCATCCAGCACTCGTCGGACGCGACGTACGGATTGCCACCGGCCGTGTTTTTCCTGGCGCCATCGGCGTAGACGATGGCATCGTCCGCCAAGCCCCCGGCATGACCGTAAACCGGAGTTCCGGGAAGCGGGGTGGCCTGGCTCCAGGTGTTCTTCTCGGCGTCGTAGACTTGCACGTTGTTGACCGGCCCGTTCTTCGATCTTCCGCCCACGAGATAGATGTAGCGGTCGTGATTCACGCCGATCACCGCGCTGTCTACGGGTACCGGGATGTCAGCCGCGCGGTACCAGCGGTGGTCTTCGGGCACGTAGGAGTTCACGTCAGCGACCGTGATTTCCGTGTTCTGGCCGTCCACCACGTATCCCCCAAAAAGAAAAACCTGTCCCCTGGCGCCCACCGCGGATGCGCCCAAACGGCCCGCGACTCCCGGCACCGCGCGGCCTTCGATCCACTTGCCCGACGTGAGGCGCAGGACATACATCTTGTTGGTAATGTCGTCCCAGGTTTTCTTGGGACCGATCCCCATCAACGAATAGACGTCGATCCCATTCTTGAGCGAGGCGACCGCGTTGCTGGACACCGCGCCGGGCATGGGCGGAATCTTCGGTTGATCGGCCGCCAGCAGGAAGACGGCGCACAGCACCGGGAGAAGGAAGACAGACAGTTTTTTCATTGGTGAGATATTACGTCTTCCGCATGCGCGGCGGCAAAGGGCGGCCTATTCCCCTAGAACCATCCGATATAGCGCTGCGTATTCCACGGATGGTCCCACGTGGCAAGAAACCAAAGCATGGCGCAGACCGCCACAATCTGGAGCCCGGTGAAGATGTAGAAATGCCGGCCTTCCATGTTGGTTTCGCTCCCTGCCCGTTTCCCTGACGAGTATCTTACTTTATCAGTCCCTGGCGCACGCCGTGAATGAAGTCGGTGTAGGCGGGAGTCTGTCCGTTGGCGCGCATATGAGTGGCGATCTGCCCGCGATGATAGGCCGAATGCATGACCACCTGAGTCAAGACGTCCACTATCGTGCTCGTCCACGCCTCGCCCTTGCTGTTCTTGTACGAGATGGACTGAGATACGTCGCCGGCGGTGATCAGATCGAGAAACTTGAGCCAGAGTCCACCCAGTTCGGCCGCTTGCGCCTCACACTGCGCCAGATCCGGCTCCGGCCATATGGGGACGCTCTGCGGCTGATGTTTCAGCCGCTCCAGCCAGACCCGCTCGGCCGCGAGAATATGGGACATGAGCTGCAAGGATCGCTCGTTCGCGCCGCCAGTTGCTCGGATCGCGGTCAAAACTTCCCGGTTCGCCCACTCATCGTAGGCGAACTGGCGGCGCAGATAGTCAGCAAGATTCACGGAACTGCCCTCCATCGCATGGCTTGCCGCGACTCAACCAATGTAATCCGTGGTGCTGCCCCAAGCAATGTTGAGGGGGGCCGTATGAGAGGAAGGTTCGTATCAGGGCAGGCCTTCAGGTGGAACTTTACACCTGAAGGCATAGCCTGATACGAATCGTGAGTTTTTCCGCAGCCTGTAAAGCCGTTAGAGTCTCACGCCCTTTGGCGGCATCGCTAAAGCGAAGCCCTGATACGGATCGTTCTTCTCGAACTGCGCCATTTGCCCAATGTTGAACCAGGCAAAGTTGTAACGATCCTTTCACATTTCAGGACTAGACTGCTTGCTTGAGTTGCGCCCAGAGTCCCGGGCGTGGTCACGACACGTTTCTCTGATGCCACGCAAAGCACCAGCGTCTCGAAATGCCGGAGCCGAGGAAGTGGAGGCGAGTGCCCGCCCGCGTCCCGCCAAGGCCGCGGCGGAGCCGAAACTCGGAGGGCCGGACGATCTGGCACGCCTCGCCCTGAAGGCTTGCCTCATCGCCCGCGATGCCGCGTTCAACGTCCGCGACCTGCTCACCAATTCCTCCCGCATGGCGTTCCTCGCCATCAAGGATTGCGAAAAAGAACTCGACCTGATCGAGCGGCAGATCGACGAGCGCTTGCCCGCGGCCATCACGCGGGTGAATGAAGCGCGGGCCCGCCAGTTGCTTTCCAGCCTGAAATCCACGACCGACCTCGAGCGCATCGGGGATCTGGTGATGAGCGTGGCGATGCGGGCGCAGTCCAGAACTTCAAAGATGGCCGCATCGGATGTCCGTCAGCTCGTGGAAATGTCGTCGGTGCTGCGCGAGATGCTCGACTTGATTCACAAGGGCTTCTCCACCCTCGACCTGGAGTGTGCCCGCAAGGTGTTGCACATGGATAAAGCGATCGACCGGATCTGTCATGCGCTGTTCCAGAAGCATCTGGCGGAAACCGTGGCGCAGGGCGATACGACCGGCTTCGATGTGCTGCTGATGGCTCAGGCTCTGGAGCGCGCTGGAGACCACACCACCAATCTTGCCGAGGATCTTTACAGCCTGATCGAAGGCCGCAGCCTGCGGCATGCGCCTAAGAAGAAAGCGGCGAACTAGGAGTTCTCAGCTCTCAGCTCTCAGCTCTCAGCTCTCAGCTCTCAGCTCTCAGCTCTCAGCTCTCAGCTCTCAGCTCTCAGCTCTCAGCTCTCAGCTCTCAGAAAAGGCAAAAACGAGCATCCATGGGTGTCAACAAGGAAAAGCTACATTTGTGACTCTCCGGGGCGAAAACGGCAGCGGAACGACGCGTGGTTTACTGGGAACTGGGAACTGAGAACCTTCTCCATAAATTCATCGTTCATTAACACGCGAGAAACATTCGCGCAACATTCGCCCAATACAGTTTTGGAGGTGTGCCCTCCCTTAGGGAAGTCCTGTGACTTCGTGGGGTGCCCTGAAGTGAACCATGCATCAGCCAGTCGAATTGCACGAACGGACCGGGAGCCCTGGTAGCCCCGCACCGTTCCGTCCGGTCGTTTTTGTCGTAGAAGACGACGAGGACATAGCCCGCCTCATCTCCCACAACCTGCGGGCGGCCGGGTTCGAGGTACAGAGTTTTGTCAGCGGCGCTTCGGTGCTCTCCGAAGCGGTGCGGGAAACGCCGGCGCTGTTTCTGCTCGATGTAATGCTGCCAGGGACCGACGGCTTCGAACTCTGCCGCCACATCCGCCAGACCCCCGTCCTTGCGGCCACTCCCATTATCTTTCTCACCGCGAAGACGGCGGAGGCCGACCGCGTAAAGGGATTGGAACTCGGCGGCGACGATTACATCACCAAGCCTTTCAGCCCGCGCGAACTGGTGGCGCGCATTCGCAGTGTGCTGCGCGGATTGGGCCAGATCCCCGCGACCGGCGAAGTGCTGCGCTTGGGCGAGTTGGAAATTGACGTCTCGTCCATGACCGTGCAGGTGCAGGGCCGCAATGTCCTCACCACGGTGCGCGAATTCCGCCTGCTGGAATACCTGGCCACCCATCGCGGCCGCGTCCTGACCCGCGATCAACTGCTGGACGCGGTGTGGAAAGAGACTCCTTTCGTCACACCTCGATCCATCGACGTTTACATCCGCCGCCTCCGTGAAAAGATTGAACAGGACCCTCGCCATCCGCAGTACCTGAAGACCCTGCGTGGCATCGGCTACCGTTTCGAAGTGCCGAAATAAACTTCAACCGCAAGAAAGATTGGCCACGGATCGACACCGATTCACACGGATCAAAAACATCAAAGTTTTGGGTTTATCCGTGAATATCTGTGCAATCCGTGGCTAAGGATGTTGAGAGTAAAGCCACCGGGGCGGCCAACCCGCGCGCAATTCTTTTCCGCGCCGTTCCCTCTTTTCATCACACGCTTTCTCCGCATCGTTTATTCTGTCCTGCATCCTTCTCTCATGGCTTCGCATAAGCCCAAGCCGCTCTGGAAAGCCGACGACCAGCACGCCCGCCTGGCCGAAGTGATTGCGCATTCGGACGAACCCGCGAAAGATAACCCGCTGCGCCGCGACGTTCGCTCGCTGGGCGCGATCCTCGGACAAGTACTGGTCGAGCAGTCCGGTCAAGACTTGTTCGAATCCGTGGAAGAGTTGCGGCGACTGCTGATCGAGCATCGCGAGACCGTGCGGCGCAGTCCGGAGCAGGCCTCTTCGCCGG
>JADGNP010000672.1 GCA_017883425.1 Candidatus Sulfotelmatobacter sp.
CATGGTCACCGAGGTCGCGGATTCCGGAATGTATTGCGACACATTGACCTGGATCGGCGTCGGCTCGACCGGTGCGGCGGGCGGCTGTTCGGCCTGCGCAAGTCGCACAATGGCTGGCGGCGATTGCATGTCCATGGTCGGCTCCCCTCTAACCCTGCAAGGTCCAGCAAAGCTAAGGGCGGAATGCCAGAACTGCGCGCCGGCCTCAACCCGTCTCACCAATAGCACACTAGCCTCACTCCGTCGGCAACGGGATGCGTAGCGCAGAACATCCTCTTCAACTGCACCATTTTGGGACAGAACCTGTACTGATCTGAATTCGCTCTGCTACAATTCAGTCACAGAGCATGGACAGATGTTCTGCGTCGCGGTGCCTGCGGGTGGTTTTGGGGCAGTTTGGCTTACTGTCCATTTACTGTCCATTTGGCCCATGAAAATGGATATATTCCATGGATTTGGGTTGAAGCAGGCGAAACGGTTGACAGTAAGACAAGACAGTAAACATGCGGGTTTGGCCCTAACCGTATGAAAAGCAAGAGGGGACGTAGTTCAGTTGGTTAGAACGCTGCCCTGTCACCGACTTCCCACCCTCAGAAGCAATCAGGCATCCACTTTTCCCGCGCCACCACACTTTTATCCACCGCAATTTGCTTCTGCATTCGCACAAGCTTCACTCAAACAGACTTCCCATGAAGCAACGTGCTGAGGAGGAATGCGAGTCTCCGCGCGTCAGGCGCCACCTACCTGGGGCCTTTCCTCCGGCCTAACGCGCCAGAAAGCTTTGCGACCAACTCCAGACAGAAACGCGACGACTGAGAGCACTGCGTCGAAGTACTTGAGCTATCATGTCCTTTCTCAGAGAACCAGTCGACACCAAGTCGCGGAGAAGAGGGAAGAATAGATGGCCTTCACACTCGCTGATAGATCTCAATCCATAGTCCGTTCCCCGATAATTCATGTCGATACTCTCCCAGCGAGGAGAGAATTCTTAACCCAATCCTCCTCATCAGTTCGTCGTTTGTCCCTGGCACTTCCGCCTCAAAGGGTATCGCTTCTTATGCGGGCATTTCTTGTCGTTGTCACTCTGATCGTTTTGGCTATCGCCGCGCCGAGAATGGCTGCACAGAAAGTGGAGTTGTCGATTGACGAGTCCAAACCCGGCGCGAAGATCGACCGCAATCTTTTCGGGCAGTTCGCCGAGCATCTCGGACACGGCATTTACGACGGGATCTGGGTCGGCTCCGATTCCAAAATTCCGAATACGCGCGGCATTCGCAACGATGTGGTTGCAGCACTGAAATTGATTCATGTGCCGAACGTACGCTGGCCCGGAGGCTGCTTCGCCGACGAATATCACTGGCGCGACGGGATCGGGCCGGAGCGAGGCGTGAGGCTGAACCCCAACTGGGGCGGGGTAATCGAGCCGAACACTTTTGGGACTCACGAATTCATGGACTTCATCGACCAGATCGGTAGCGAGGCTTACGTTTCGGTCAACCTGGGATCGGGATCTCCTCACGAAGCGTCCGATTGGCTCGAGTACATGACGGCCGCGCAGGCGACGACGTTAGAGAAGGAGCGCGCAGCGAACGGGCATGCGGCGCCATACAAAGTCGCCTTGCTCGGCCTCGGCAACGAGAGCTGGGACTGCGGCGGCAACATGACTCCCGATTACTACCTGGACCGGATGAAAGTCTTCAGCCGCTTCGTTCGCAACTACAATCCAGCGCAGATAGAGAAAGACCAGATGCTGAAGATCGCTGTCGGTCCGGGCGGCAGCGAACAGCGCTGGACCGACTGGACTGAGACCGTCATGAAGGCCTACCAGCAACACACGTGGAGCTGGGACATCAACGGCCTCTCCATGCACAGCTACACGGTCGTGAAGTGGCCGCCGGCGTTTAAGTCGGTGGGATTCGGAGAAGACGAGTACGCTCAGATTCTCAAGTCCACACTCGACATGGATGAACTGATTAAAAAGCACTCGGCCATCATGGACAAGTACGATCCGCAGAAGAAGGTCGCGCTAGTCGTGGACGAATGGGGCGGCTGGTATGCGCCGTTGCCCGGCAGCAATCCAGGTTTTCTCGTGCAGCAGAACAGCTTGCGCGACGCGATAATGGCTGCGCTGAATATCAACATCTTTGCTCGTCACGCCGATCGCGTGCGCGGCGCCAACATCGCTCAGATGATCAATGTTCTGCAGGCGATGATAATGACCGATCACGAGAAAATGTTGCTGACCCCCACCTACTACGTTTACAAAATGTACGTGCCATTCCAGGATTCCACGTTCGTTCCTGTCACGTTTGACGCGGGCAGCTACAAGCACGGCGAATTCAACCTGCCCCGGGTAGATGCCATGGCTGCAAAAAGCAAAGACGGCAAGTTGTGTGTGGAGCTTACGAATGTCGATCCCCGTCAAGCGGCGGACGTTCAGTTGAACGTCCCTGGGATCAACGTCAAGTCGGCCTCAGGAGAGACACTCACTGCGGCCCAAGTCGACAGCGTGAACACCTTCGAAGCCCCGAACGCCGTCGTGCCCAAGCCAATTTCGGCGAAGGCGCAAGGCGGAAAGTTGATTCTGCATCTCGAACCGAAGTCCGTGACTGTAGTCTCGGTGGAACAATAACAACCTCTCGATAGCGTGGTCAGCAATCTCAAATCCGCGCGGTCGAGACCGTAAACGTTTACGAGGAGCCTCCAATGAAGAAGTTTGCGATGAGTTTGTTTTTACTGGCACTGCTTTCGAGTATTTCTT
>JADGNP010000182.1 GCA_017883425.1 Candidatus Sulfotelmatobacter sp.
GGACAGGCGCTCGCCCGCGCCATCGACTGCACCTTTCAGCGCGTGCAGTTCACCAGCGACATGCTGCCCTCCGACGTTCTGGGCATCTCGGTGTATTCGACGATCGAACAGGAGTTCGAATTCAAGCGCGGCCCCGTGTTCACCAACGTTCTGCTGGCGGACGAGATCAACCGCACTACGCCCAAGACGCAGTCCGCACTGCTCGAGGCCATGAACGAAAGCCAGGTCACCGTCGACGCGCATTCCTACGAGTTGCCGCAGCCATTTCTGGTGATCGCAACCCAGAATCCGGTAGAGCATCATGGAACCTATCCTCTGCCTGAGTCGCAACTCGATCGCTTCCTGATGCGCGTGCGCATGGGATATCCCGACGCCCAGGCCGAGCGCCAAATCCTGCGCTCCGAAGCAGGCGCCGCGCACCTGGACGAGCTCCGCCCCGTTCTCACCGGCGCTGATGTGCTCGAGATGCAGCAGGCGGTGAAGCAGATTCGCGTGGACGAATCTCTGGTCAGCTATGCTCTGGAAATCGTGCGCCGCACGCGCGAGTCGGAGTTCCTCTCACTGGGCGTCTCGCCGCGCGGATCGCAGGCTCTGTACCGTGCCGCGCAAGCCATGGCCTTCCTCGAAGGCCGCACCTTCTGCACTCCCGAAGACATCAAGCCGTTGGTCGTTCCCGTCTTCGCCCACCGCGTGGTGGTCAGCGGCCTTTACGCCTCGACGCTGAAAAAGTCCGAGCAGTCGGATCAGGTTCTGCAAGAGATCATCGAGAACGTTTCGGTGCCAGTGTGAGAGAAGGAGTCAGGAGTCAGTTCTTTTTCTTCCTCTGTGTCCTCTGTGGTTAGCTCTTTCTGATCTCGCCACGAGACTATAATTCTCCCGTCATGTCCTTCCTACGTTTCCTCATGTTGCTCTCCCTCATCGCCTGGATCGGCGGTCTGATCTTCTTCGCCTTCGTCCTCGCGCCGACGGCGTTCGCTCCAGGCGTTCTGCCCAACACGCATCTCGCCGGGAACGTGGTTGGACGCGTGCTGAGCAAGTTGCACTGGATCGCCATCGTTTCCGGGTTTGTCTTTTTGGCCAGTTCCCTGCTCTACAGCCGCCTCACGGATGGCACCGCGCATGTTTTTGCCATGCGCCACATGCTGATCTGCGTGATGCTTGGGCTCACACTGCTCTCCCAGTTCTGGATCATTCCGAGGATGGACACCCTGCGCGCCTCGGTCGGCGACTTCGCGACGGTAACGCTGGATAATCCCGCGCGCGTGCAGTTCGACGCCCTGCATGTGTGGTCGACGCGCGTAGAAGGTGCAGTACTGCTGCTTGGATTGGTGGCTGTCTATTTAACGGCCAGCGCTTTCCGTCAACGCTGAGAAGCCAGCGCTTTGTAGCGGAAGCAGCCCACGACGTGATCGTTCACCATTCCCACCGCCTGCATGAAGGCGTAGCAGATGGTCGATCCAACGAAGTTGAACCCGCGCTCCTTGAGGTCCTTGCTCATCGCGTCGGAATCAAGCGTGCGCGCGGGGACCTGGTTCAGTGACTTGGGCGAGTTCAGTCGAGGCTTGCCCCCAACGAACTGCCAGATGTAGCGATCGAAGCTGCCGAGCTCTTTCTGCATGCGAAGAAATGCCTGGGCGTTGGCAATGGCGGACGCGATTTTAAGTTTGTTGCGGACGATGCCGGGATCGCGCAGCAGTCGGTCGATTTTGCGCCGGTCGTAGCGCGCGACGCGCTCCGGATCGAATCCGTCGAAAACTTTGCGGTAGTGGTCGCGCTTGTTAAGGATCGTGTTCCAGCTCAGGCCGGCTTGCGCGCCTTCGAGAACGAGAAATTCAAAGAGCGTGCGGTCATTGTGCACCGGCACGCCCCATTCCTCATCGTGATAACGAATTGACAGTTCGCTGCTCGCCCACCCACAGCGAACTGGGCGCGGAAAAGCTTTAACCACAGAGGTCACAGAGTCTCACAGAGGATGACGATTGCGAGTCTACTGCAGCGACTTGGGTTCCGATTTGTTTACTGGCGATTTCGCATCGAGCAGCGAGACCAGTTCATGCGCGCATGCCGGGATGCCGACTCTGCCTTGGCGAATGATTTCCTTTGCGGTCAACTTCTTTTTGTACAGGTTTTCGTTGGCGCCGCCATCGGAACGCAAGGTCGAGCCCTCCAGAGAGACTCCGGCGAACAAGCCCTTGTTGCGCGAGTAGGAGAGGATCTCGGCATTCATAACGATGTCGGTGGCGCCTTCCGCCGTGCGTCCCTTGGGACCAGCCGCAGCCGAGGCATCGGCCCCGAGCTTCACTTTGCTGTAGAGCAGGGACTCCGCGCCTTTCGGATTCATTACGAGCAGCACAAAGTCGGTGGCCTGGCCGCCTAATTGAAATCCGATGCTGACGCCTTCGAGCGCGTACAGTGCGGGAGCGCCCCACTTGCCCTTGTAGTGCTCGCCGCCGCGGCAAATCATGACGCCGCGCCCGTAGCTGCCGCCGATGCCGAATGCTCCCTTCTTCACGGAGGGCAGAATGATCAGGCACTCGGCCTTATCGAGCAGGTCCTGCGGAATGTCGTCCGGGATGTTCAGAATCTCTTTGAGGACAACCCCGGCATCTTTCACGCGGTCTGTTTCGCGCTCGTCGTTGGCGGCGAAGGCTGCCACGGTCGACATCAGGACAACGATCAAACCCACGATGAATTTCTTCATGAATCCCTCCAAACAAGATTTCAAGGAAAAAGTGCTTGAGTTCGTGTCACTATGTTAAACCCTGAATCCGATTGGCTAACGGGGCGCATCGGCCCGGTAGTTCATGGTGGGGGCGTAACTGCTAGAATTTGCACGTTTTGTGCCATGACCAAACGTGTGCTCCTTTTGTAACTTGGCACTTTGGCGGAGCGCTCCTAAAGTCAATGAGATAGCGGGATCCGGCTAGGACCCGATTTCGGCATCCGGCGTGCATCCAATAGCTTGGGAGTGTCCTCGGAAGCGGTTTAGAGTGAAAAAATTGGATTTTTCAGGCATGAAGTACACGAACTGGACTCTTCGCCTTCTGACGCTTTTGCTGGCAACCTTTCTGTCGGTCGCCCAGTCGCGGGCGCAGTCCGCCTATGTATCAGGGGCGCCCAGCCTGAGCGCTTACAACGCGGGGAGCGGCGCGGCTGAGAATGCTGATGATCCGCCGAGCACAATGATCACCCTGCACGCCCGGGTGAATGAGGTCAACCTGCTATTCATCGCGACGGACAAGCATGGCAAGTTCGTGCGCGACTTGAACCAGAACGATTTCAGCATTCTCGACGACCACAAACCGCCGCAGGCGATTCTCAACTTCCGCCGGGAAACCGATCTGCCTCTGCATCTTGGTCTGCTGGTCGACGTCAGCGGGTCGGTGGACAGCCGGTTTGACTTCGAGCAGCATGCCGCCACGAGTTTCCTGCAGCATACGCTTCGCGCCGGGTTCGACAAGGCGTTCATTGTCGGCTTCAACAGTCACAGCCAGATGGCCCAGGATTTCACCGACAACGTGCAATTGCTCTCGGCTGGGGTGCGCAAGCTGCACGATGGCGGTGGAACCGCCCTCTACGACGCTGTGTACCGGGCGTGCAAAGAGAAATTCCTGAAGGACCGCCCGGATCATCCGCTGCGCAAGGCGATTGTGATCGTCAGCGACGGAGAAGATAACCAGAGCGAGATTTCGAAAGCCCAGGCCATCGAGATGGCGCAGCGCTCCGAAGTGATCATCTACGCGATCTCTACCGATGACAGCGGCCTGGTGATGCGTGGCGACAAGGTGCTCGAGCAGTTGGCCGAAGCCACCGGCGGCCGCGCTTTCTTCCCATTCAAGATGAAGGACATCACGCACTCGTTCGCAGCGATCGAAGACGAACTGCGCAGCCAGTACATCGTCTCTTACAAGCCCGCTAATTTTGACGCGGATGGACGATACCGCTCTATCGAGATCTCTTCCCTGAAAAAGGATCTGCAAGTGCGGGCGCGCAAGGGATACTTCGCACCGCAGCAGTAAGAGGAACAGTTCTCAGACCCCACGCCTCCGTTCTCTAGCCTTTTGTAAACCTGTTATTGCAGAACGCAAATGCGGGCTCTCGTTAACGTTTGCGGGGGCGCCGCTACTGTGTTAACGTCCCATTGATTTCCAGTTCACCCCCCGGACTTCAGAGCACTGAGGAGACGCTCATGACTGGCATCATCTTCCTGGTAATTCTCGTTGTCATCGCGGTAGTGCTGATCGGGATGTACAACAGCCTGGTGCAGCTGCGGGTGCGCTGCGATTCGGCTTGGTCCGATATCGATGTGCAGCTCAAACGGCGGCACGATCTGATTCCCAACCTCGTGGAAACGGTGAAGGGGTATGCCGCACACGAGAAGGGCACGTTTGAAAACATCGCCAAGTTCCGGTCGCAGGCCATGCAGGCGACCACGCCGGAGGGCAAGGCGGTGGCGGAAAACCAGCTCACCGGCGCGCTGAAGAGCCTGTTCGCGGTGGCGGAGAACTATCCCGAGCTCAAGGCTTCGGAGGAGTTCACCCAATTGCAGGGATCGCTGAGCCAGACGGAAGACTCGATTCAGAACGCGCGGCGCTATTACAACGCGGTGGTGCGCGACCTGAATACGAAGATTCAGGTGTTCCCGACGAGCATTCTGGCGGGAATGTTCAATTTCACGGCGCGGCAGTTCTTTGAGACCACCGAGGCCGATCGCGAGCCGGTGCAGGTGAAGTTTTGAGAGATTGAGTGATTTTGGAATTGGGGAATTGTGTAATTTGAAAGTCCCAAAAACGATTGTTTCGGTCCTTCTCGCACTGCTCGCCTGCATCTTCCCGGGCGCCGCACAGGCAAAATCCTGGCGCGTCGCCGACTTTCAGGACAAGATCACCGTCGACCAGGATGGCAGCGCCGTAGTCATCGAGCGCATCACCTTGGTCTTCGAGGGCGAATGGCACGGGATTCATCGTACGATTCCGATTGAATATCCCGGGCCGAATGGAACGAATTACGAACTCTTCCTTAATGTCACCAGCGTCACCGATGGCGGCGGCGGGAAACTCAAGTATGACTCGTCGACTTCCAATGGCTCCCGCGATCTGAAGATTTATATTCCCGACGCGGTGGACGCGACTCGGACAGTTGAGATTACCTACCGGGTGCGCAACGGGACGCGATTCTTCGACACTCACGACGAGTTTTATTGGAACGTAACCGGGAATGACTGGCCGGTGCCGATCGATCACGCGGCCGCGACTGTGCGATTCCCGGCCGCCGCCGCGGGTACGCTGAGGGCGCAGGCGTTTACCGGCGTGTACGGCTCGACGCAGCGCGACGCGACCTCCACTGTCGATGGCGCCGAGGCGCAATTCGAGACCGGCAATCCTCTGCCCATGCGCGGCGGGTTGACCATTGACGTTTATATTCCGAAGGACATTCTCAAAGAGCCCAGCGCGCTGACGAAGTTTTTCTGGTTCATCGGCGGCAATCCGGTGGTCTTTCTGCCGCTGGTCACGCTGATCGGAATGTTCGTGCTGTGGTGGTACAGGGGACGCGACCCGGATCCGGGAGTCTCAGTTGCACCCATGTACGAACCGCCGGCCGGGATTTCTCCCGCCGAGGCGGGCACGCTGCTCGACGACACGATTCATCCGCGCGATATTACATCGACCATAGTTGACCTGGCGGTGCGGGGATACATCAAGATCGAAGAAACGGCGGAGAAGGCTCTGATCTTCACGCACAAGGACTATATCTTCCACCTGCTGAAGCCACGCGATCAATGGGGCACCGATCTGGCGCCGCATGAGCGGGTCATGCTCGAAAATGTGTTCGCCGGGGGAACCGATACGCGTCTCTCCAGCCTGAAGAACCGCTTCTACACGGCGGTTCCGGTGATCCGCGAAGACATCATGTCGGCATTGAAGAGGAAGGGGATTTATCTGCTCGACCCGGGGTCGGCCAATGGATACAGCATTGGGGCAGCCGTCGCGATTCTCGTCCCGTTTGCCATCTTCCAGTACATGGGATGGGCGAACTTTTTCAACTCCGTGTTATTGCTGATGGTGTGCATTCCGGTCTCGGCGGTGATCTGGTGGCTGTTTGCGCGAGTGATGACCGCCAAGACTGTGAAGGGAGGGCGGGTCCACGTCGCGGTGCTCGGGTTCCAGGAGTTTATGAATCGCGTGGATGCGGAGCGGCTCAAGCTCATGCCGCCGACCACGTTCGAAAAGTTTCTGCCGTACGCGATGGCGCTGGGCGTGGAGCACCACTGGGCCCAGGCGTTTGCCGGGATCGTCAAAGATCCGCCGCAGTGGTATGTGTCGCCGGGCGGCTACGCCGTCTTCAATCCGATTTTCTTTTCGAGTTCGATGCACAATATGGCGACCGATATGCACCAGGTCTTCGTCTCTTCCCCACGTGCGAGTTCGAGCGGTTCCGGCTTTGGTGGAGGGGGATTCGGCGGGGGCGGAGGGTTCTCCGGCGGGGGCTTTGGAGGCGGCGGTGGAAGCGCGTTTTGACCAGACACCGATCCTGATCGCAACTGTGCCGGGCCGAATACTACATTCCGACTATTGACCTTACTCTGTGCCCGCCTATAATCGGCCCACTTCTTTTCTGGGGTTCGATTGTCGACCGCGTGAACGCAAAATCCAGGTCTGTCAAAAAGGCAATCGTCGCGACATTGTGCGTGATCGCGACGCTGTGGGTTGTGGCCTGCGTGGGGCTGTACGGCGTGATGCGGCAATCGCCGGAACGTTTTGCCCGGGTGATGGCCGAGATCCCGGGACCTGTCCCTTTTCTGATTCTTCCCTTCGAAACGCTGTGGATGCGCGCCCGGGCGGGCACGTTGCAGGTAGGCAGCCCCGCACCGGATTTCTCGCTGATGCAACTCGACAAAACCGCGCAGGTACAACTGTCGTCTCTCACCGCCCAGCATCGCCCCGTGGTGCTCGTGTTTGGGAGCTATACCTGACCTCCTTTCCGGCGGGAGGTTCCTGCCCTCAACAAGCTCTACCGGCAATACGGAAGCCAGGTCGCGTTTCTGGTGGTCTACATCACCGAAGCGCACCCGAGCGACGTCTGGCAGATGGAGAGCAACATGAAGGACAAGGTCGTGTTCGCCAGTCCCCACAGCGAAGAGGAACGCGGCTTCGTTGCCGGAGCTTGCGTGCGCAAGCTGGGAATCGAGATTCCCGCCGTCCTCGACGAATTTGGCAACTCGACGGAGAGTGCGTACACCGCCTGGCCGGACCGCCTCTACTTGATTGATGCTGCAGGCCGGGTGGCCTATAAGAGCCGGCCCGGACCGTTCGGCTTCCACGCGGACGAACTGAAAGCCGCAATACAAAAGGCGGTTCCCGCTCACTAAGGCAAAAGAGCTCTGGGGCGTTTCACAGAATTGCAGTGAACATACAGGTCGCTTCCCCTCGTCGCGCAGGGGCCGTCAATGGCTATTCCGCCAGGGGGGAACCTAGTTGCTACCGTTAACTAATGAGTTATCAGGCTTTTACACGGGTGCCTTTCGTGATATAACCGGCCCTGAGCATAAAAGCGGGTCTGCGCCCCGCCAGGAGCTTGGTTTGACGACGTTGGCCTCATTCGCAGACGAGCAACAGACAACAGGCCAGCCTAGAGGAGGTACCGTGGGCGAAGAAGCACGGACCGGAAAACGGTTTCCGCTGGAATTGCCGATCAAGATACACAGGGGCGAGACCGGCGGAGACGCCGAGGGAATCACCGGGAATCTCAGCGCGGCCGGAGTCTACATCCGCGCCGATTCCTCGATGGAGATTGGTTCGCCCGTGGAATTTGAAATCAAGCTCCCCCCGGAGATGACGGGCGGTCAGGAGAGTGTGACCATCCAGTGCAAGGGGCGAGTGGTGCGCGCCGACGAGACGGGAAGCGGTGGAGAAGGCCGCGGCGTGGCCTGCGTGATCGACTCATACGAGTTCGTGAGGAACTCATAGACTTTCTTGGAGCGTTGACAACATGCTCAAACTGATTCTGGCCGATAACCAGGCGATCTTCCGGGCGGGCATTGCCAAAGTGCTGGCCGTGGAAGATGAAATGCGCATTGTGGCTCAGGCCCAGACGCCTGAACAGATGTTCATGGCACTGGACAAGTTCCGCGCCGCGGTGCTGGTGGCGGCAGCGGGATTCCACAGTGACTTTGCCGCGATCATGGTGGCTGCGAACAAAGCCAAGACCCGCGTGATCGTGCTAGCCGATACGGGCGAGAGCGCGCAGCGACACATGTCGAATGGCGCACACGGCGTGGTCTATCGCAACGTGACCAGCGCGGCGCTCGTCGATTGTGTGCGCAAAGTCGCGCGCGGCGAAACCTGGGTGCAGGATGTCGCCGTGCCCAGCGAGCTCACCGAGAACGATATGGTCGGATTGCGGGTGCGCGACCGGCTGACCGCCAAGGAACTGCGCATCGTGGCGCTGATCGTGCAGGGCTACAAAAACAAGGAAATCGCCACCCAACTCGGCACCACCGAGCAGGTCATCAAGAATTATCTGCGCAACGTGTACGACAAGATCGGCGTCTCCGACCGGCTGGAGCTGGCGCTGTTCACCATCCACCACCGCATTCTGAACGAGGCTGCCGCCGCGACCACTTCCGGCGCGGCGCCGCAACCGCCGGCGGGAGTAGCGCAGTAGCTTTCTGAAATCTGCAAGACAGAGGCCGCCTGCGAGGGCGGCCTTTCTGGTTTTGTAGCGCCGCCGCCTCGGCGGCTGTCGCGAGAGCCTGCCCTGAGCTTGCCGAAGGGGCATCCTGCCCTCGCTGCGCGGGCGAGACGCCCCCGCGACAGCCGGCAGGTTGCCGGCGCTACTCGCTAGCACTCACTCTCCGGTGTTGGTTCCTGCGTTTCTGGGTTCGAACGATGTGCCGAAGTCATCGGACCGCTCGGAATCATTCCTTCATCGCGCTGCATCTATGCGTTATATGGAATTCCGACAGCTTGGACGATCTGGTTTGAAAGTGCCGGTGTTGAGCTTTGGAACCGGAACATTTGGTGGTGGCAACGAGTTCTTTAAGGCGTGGGGTGCGAGCGATGTTGCGGAGGCAACCCGCCTGGTGGACATCTGCCTCGACGCGGGCGTAAATCTTTTCGATACCGCGGATATTTATTCAGACGGACTCTCCGAGACCATTCTCGGGAAGGCGATCGCCGGGCGCCGGGAAAGAGTCCTGATCTCCACCAAAGGGACCTTCCGCATGGGGCCGGGCCCCAACGATCTGGGGTCTTCGCGTCATCATTTGATCCAGGCCTGCGAAGCGAGCCTGCGGCGGCTGGGAACGGACTACATCGACATTTACCATCTGCACGGCTTTGACGCGCTGACGCCGCTGGAAGAAGTTCTGAGCACGCTCAACCATCTGGTGACGAGCGGAAAGGTGAGATACATCGCCTGCTCGAA
>JADGNP010000673.1 GCA_017883425.1 Candidatus Sulfotelmatobacter sp.
AACTTCGTCACATTGAAGATTTCGACCGACGAAGGCGTTTACGGGCTGGGGGATGCGACTCTGAATGGCCGGGAGTTGGCCGTCGCATCTTACCTAACGGACCACTTGATTCCCTGCCTAATCGGACGCGATCCGTTTCAGACGGAAGATGTGTGGCAATACCTGTACCGCGGTGCGTACTGGCGTCGTGGGCCCGTGACGATGACGGCGATCGCGGCCGTCGACATGGCGCTCTGGGACATCAAGGGCAAAGCACTGCAGACGCCCGTCTACAACCTGCTCGGAGGGCAAAGCAGAACGGGAGTGCTCGTGTACGGGCACGCAAATGGGCGCGACATCGAGGAGACCGCTGAGGAAGTTGCGAAGTACAAAGAGATGGGTTATCTGGCGGTGCGAGCGCAGACCGGAATACCGGGACTGCCCTCCACCTACGGTGTTGCCCACGACAAGCTGTACTACGAGCCTGCGGAAAAGGGCTTGCCTCCCGAAAACGCCTGGTCCACGGAGAAATATCTTCTGCATGTCCCCAAGTTGTTCGAAGCTTTACGCCTGAAGTTTGGGGACGACCTTCACCTCCTCCATGATGTTCATCACCGGCTGACTCCGATTGAAGCGGCGCGACTGGGGAAGAGTTTAGAGCCGTATCACCTGTTTTGGCTGGAAGACGCAGTGACGGCAGAATTGCAGGAGGGCTTCCGCATCGTTCGCCAGCACACGACTACACCGCTGGCCGTCGGCGAAGTCTTCAATTCAATTTGGGATGCCCACATTCTCATCCAGGAACAGCTGATCGACTACCTGCGCATGACGGTGGTGCACGGCGGAGGCGTAACGCATCTCAAGAAGATCGCCGCCTTGGCGGAGGTTTATCACGTGCGGACGGGGTGTCACGGTGCGACGGATCTGTCCCCGGTCGCGATGGCGGCGGCGCTGCACTTCGATATCTCTGTGAACAATTTTGGAATCCAGGAATATATGCGGCACACGCGCGAGACCGACGAGGTCTTCCCGCATTCGTACTCGTTCAAGAGCGGCTACCTGCATCCGGGCGACGCGCCGGGACTGGGTGTCGACTATGACGAGAAGCTGGGGGAAAAGTTTCCGTACGAGCGGGCATACTTACCCGTAAACCGGAAACTCGACGGAACGATGTTCAACTGGTAGCCACGGGCGCGGCGTTTATATTAAGAAGTTGCGGAAAGACTCGCATTCCGCGATGCAGCGCCTGAAGGCGTGATTGATTAACCAACACTTACGCTATGCCTGAAGGCATAGCCTGATACGAATCGTGAGTCGCTCCGCAGCCTGTTAAGGAGCCATTCGAGGAGATATGGGTTACAAGCAACTGGATCTCGACGGTAAGGTGGCGGTCGTTGTGGGCGGCAGTTCTGGGATTGGGAAGACAATCGCGCTCGGTTTGGCGCAAGCTGGAGCGGATGTGGTTCCGAGTGCGCGGCGCATCGAACTCGTGAAAGCTTTGGCGGACGAGATCGAAGCTCTCGGCCGAAAGTCTTTGCGTGTGACTTGTGATGTGGCTGACCGCGAATCGTTGGACAAGCTGCTCAAAGCTTGTCTGGACGCGTTCGGGAAAGTCGACATCATGGTCAACGCGGCGGGCATCACGAAACGCGCTCCGACGCTGGATTTTTCTGAAAGTGACTGGAACCGGATCATGGATACCAACCTGACGGGCACGCTGCGGGCTTGTCAGGTATTCGGACGTCACATGATCGAGCGCCGTTACGGGCGGATCATCAACATCGCGTCCATGGGGTCATTTCTGGCGCTGTTTGAGGTGGCGGCGTACTCCGCCAGTAAATCGGGCCTGGCATCGCTGACCAAGTCCCTGGCCGTGGAGTGGGCCGGACATGGCGTATGCGTCAACGCGATTGCGCCGGGATATTTCCGCACGCCGCTCAGTGAAAAACTCCTGGTGGGAACGGGACGCGGGGCGGAAGTGCTGATGCGTTCTCCCATGAAACGCTTTGGCGAACTTGAGGAACTGGTGGGAGCGGCGGTCTTCCTTGCCTCGGACGCGGCCAGTTTTGTCACGGGCACAGTATTGCCAGTGGATGGCGGGGTTCTGGCGAGTGGCGTGAATCAGTGATGTCTCCGTTCGATGCGAGCGCCGATGCGATTGAGGCTTGCAGAATTGTGTGACACGCACCACTCAAGATCTGTCATACCGAGCGAAGTAGAGGAACCTGCTGTTGGACGCGGCAGAAAAGCAGGTTTCTCGACTCCGCAAGGTTTGTCCGCTCGCGGACAAACCTTGCTGCGCTCGAAATGACAGAGGATGGTAGGTGCCACCGTAACCGTAACAGGGCGCCGCCATAAGAATGTTTTGCGCAGTACGAAGCGATGCCCTGACACACTGTAAGTCTTTCAGCAGAACTTTAGTGCGCCTTCTTCTCGCGGAGCGCTGCACGCGCAGACGTAACGGCTTGTACCAATTCCCGGGCAGCCAAAGTAATTTTCTCGAGATTGCCTTCGCGCAGGGCCACCGCGTCGACCAGGTCGGCACCAACCCCGAGGGCGAACGCTCCGGCAGCGATGAAATCGGCGGCATTCGCTGCGTTCACGCCTCCGGTTGGAATCAATGAGGCGTTCGGGAAGGGGGCCTTGAGCGACCGCAAATATTTGGGCCCGCCCACGTTCCCACAAGGAAAGATCTTGACCAGCCGCGCACCGTGGTCCTGAGCATTCATGAGTTCGGTCGGAGTCAGCGCTCCGGGGATCGCTAACTTTGC
>JADGNP010000183.1 GCA_017883425.1 Candidatus Sulfotelmatobacter sp.
CGCGCTGCTCGGCTTGGTGGATGCCTGCTGGCTGGCTTTGTAGAACAGGCGTTGCGGCGTGAGCGTGTCTACCTTCTTGCCATGCTGGTAGATGTCCATGATCGCCCACTCGCTGGCATAGTTCGGGCCGTCGTCCTGGGTGAAGGAGCGGCAGACGAGTTCGTAACTTCCGATGGTCATCTTGTCGCCGTACGCCAGTCCGTTGCTCGATTCCTTATCCTGATTGAAAGCCGAGCCAGCGAATCCGAGGATGACGACCACGGCGCCGAAGTGGACGATGTAGCCTCCGTAGCGGCGCGTGTTGCGATGCGTGAGTTGGACCATCGAGGCGAACATGCCCTGACCGGTGTGTCCGGAGATAACCTTGCCGCCGCGGTAGAACTCGCTGGCGATGGTCAGCGTGACCAGCACGGCTAGGCTGAGCGCCATCAGCGAGTAGAAATAGGAAGTGTCTTTCCAGGGGCGAAGACCGAACGGTCCTCCCCAGGAAGGCGGAGTCACCATCAGAATGATGGCGACGATGACCGCGCCGACGGTGGGCCAGGCGAAATTACGCTTCAGGCTTTCAAATGACGTCTTGCGCCACGCGAGCAGGGGGCCGACGGCGGTAAGGATCAGGAGCAGCAGCGCGACCGGAATCGCAACCCGATTGTAAAAAGGTGCACCAACTGTGACTTTGTTGCCCTGAACCAATTCGGAAATCTTCGGGAACCATGTTCCCCACGCTACGGTGAAACAGAGCAGCACAAAGAGAAGGTTATTGAACAGGAAGCTGGACTCGCGCGAGATCAAGGATTCCAGTTTGTGCTCGCTACGCAGATGCTCATGATTCAGGATGAAGAATAAAACGAAAACCGCAGCGCTGATGGCGAGGAACCACGCGAACCAGGCGCCGATGGAAGACTGCGCGAAGGCGTGGACCGAGGAGATGATGCCGCTGCGGGTGAGGAAGGTTCCCCAGATTGCGAGCCAGAACGAGCCGAAGACGAGCCACATGTTCCAGACTTTCAGCATGCCGCGCTTTTCCTGCATCATGACCGAATGCAGGAAGGCGGTGCCGAAGAGCCAGGGCATCAGAGAAGCGTTTTCGACGGGGTCCCATCCCCAGTAGCCGCCCCAGCCGAGTACAGCGTAGGCCCAGTGGGCGCCGAGGAAGATGCCGCAGGTGAGCAATCCCCAGGTGACCATGGTCCAGCGGCGGGTGATATGGATCCATTTGTCGCCGGGATACTTCATGATCAGCGCGCCCAACGCGAAGGCGAAGGGCACGGTGGTTCCGACATAGCCCAGGTACAGCATGGGCGGATGGATGACCATCTCGGGATACTGGAGAAGAGGATTCAAGCCGCTGCCATCAGCGCGCAATGGGCCTTCGAGCAGGCCGAACGGGTTGGCGGCGAAATTCACCAGCGCGAGAAAAAAGATCTGCACGCCGGCGAGAACCACCGACGCGTAGGCGAACAGGCGGGGATCGGTCTTGTAACGGAGGCGCAGGACGAAGCCGTATCCAGATAAGAGAAGCGCCCAGAATAGGATTGACCCTTCTTGGCCCGACCACAATGTGGCGAACTTATAAGGACCCGGGAGGTCACGGTTGCTGTGGTGGAAGATGTAGGCGATGGTGAAATCGTCGCGGAAGGCGGAGACGACGAGGGCAGTTGCGGCTAGAACGACGGCCCCAAAAACTACAACGCCTGCGCGGCGAGCGGTCTCACCCAGGCGCTCCCAGTTCGGGTCGCCTTGAAAGAAGAGGGCAACCAGGCCCACCCCGAACGAATAGATGCTCAGCGCCAAGGCGAGGAGCAAGGCAAAACTACCAATTTGCGCCATGTGGGAGAACCCCAATGTATTTTTTCAGAAAGCGACGATACAGGCAACCGAACAAAGCAGAAACGCGGTACCGGGAGGACATCGGCAGGACTTAGTCAGGCTGACATCGCTGGAGAGGCAGCGGAAAAACGCAATCTCCCGAAGAAACAACAGCCACAGGGGCTGAAGCCCGCACTGATTTCACGCGGCTTACGCGGGGCCCTGAAGGAAGGGCGCTCTTCCCCGGTAATGCGCGCATTTGTGAGTCTTTCCGCATCCTGTGGAGAGGGCAGCGAATCCTGAAGGGGGAATGGGGCGAGAGGGGAAAAGAGAAGGCCGTAAACGTTTCCGCCAGAGAGCGGCGGCCGGGGCTCGGCCGCCAGGCGGTCTCAGGAAGCGGGCTAAGCGCTCTGCTGGTGGTAGCGCTGGAGAATCTCGCGCTCTGCGTCCAGCCAGTCTTCGGATTCGTGGCCTGGCTCGAATCCGCGGCGCTCGGAAAGCAGGTAGGCGAGGCGGCGAATTTCATCCTCCAGATTGATAGGAACAAGATTGGCGCGCGGCTCAGCCTTGATGATCTCCGGCTTCCTCGCGGGCTTTCTAGTTTCCGTCTTTCTGGTTTCAGTGAGCGTCGGCGCTGCCAATGCTTCCGCCGGCCCGAGGTTGATATCGGACACGGGTAAGGGGTTGCTTGTCGGGGAGAGAGTGCCTTTCACGTCGTTCGTCTTCTTGGGAAACCTCGGTTTAGCCATAATGGAATACTCCTTGCATCCTCCTAAGTTTAGGAATGATTGGAATTGTTGATGGATGAACAACATACAGGTTGCCCCTGCGCATTGTGGTTGAGTTTTTGGTTTTCAGAGTTGTTACTACTATAGTCCTTGCCAGCCTGTGGATGGGAGTGAGTTGGACAAAAAAATGCGATGGGGCCATGCGGAATTCCGGAAATGAGACAGGAGAATCAAGAGTATCGGTAAAAGTTTGGCGGCCGTCGCTCGCCCGCTTGCGTCCACACTGCGCTGCACTCAACAAACGTCGGTGCGGTCCCTAAAGAAATGTGCCGCGTCGTGACGTGGATCACAGCAAACCACGTACCTGGCGAGGAAAATGCAAGCGGTAGAGGTGTTCACTAACAGATTAAGTTCTTCGCGACAAGAAACGGTGGCGTTCCGGGAGCTAAATGGAAAACCAGTGTGGGCAGAATAGGTCAGGCCACACAGGAGCGGAGGTCCAAATGGCGCGCGAAGACCCGGCTCTGGTCATTCTGAGCCTCGGGCAAAACGGTAGAAGGTATTGGAAGTGATAACCGTGGCTGAAGAACAGAGCAGGATCCTGCACGCGGACGAGCTAGAGAAACTGATGGCGGCGTTGTCGCGCAAGGGCTACGAGATCATTGGGCCCAGCGTACGTGACCAGGCAATTGTCTACGAGCGCATCGAGTCGGCCGCGCAGTTGCCCGCGGGCTGGATCGACGAACAGGAACGCGGCTGTTATCGGCTAAGGCGGCGCGAGGATCAGGCCTGGTTCGGCTATGCCGCGGGACCCCAGAGCTGGAAGAGGTACCTGCATCCAGCCGAGGTGCAGTTGTGGTCGGCCGAGCGCTCAGGTGGGACCTTCCGAATTCTGAACAACGAGGTTTGGCCTAAGCCCCGCTACGCATTCCTGGGAGTCCGCGCTTGCGACTTGGCGGCGATCGAGGTTCAAGATCGTGTCTTGATCGGCGATAAGTACCGCGATGCAATTTACGAGGGGCTGCGCCAAAGTGTGTTCATCGTGGCAGTGCAATGCACGCGGGCGGCGGCGACCTGTTTCTGTGCGTCGATGGGGTCGGGGCCTCGAGCGCGAGGTGGATTCGATTTACTGATGACGGAGCTCATCAGCGCGGAGGGTCACCGGTTCGTGGTTGAAGTGGGAAGCAAGGGTGGCGCCGAGGTGTTAGCTGAGTTGCAGACCACTCCGGCTACCGGCGCAGATTTGCAGGAGGCAGAAGCTGCGGTGAACCTTGCGGCGAGCCAGCAGGTGCGAAGCATCGACACCACCGGCATCAAGGACCTGCTCTACCAGAACTTCGACCACCCACGCTGGGACAATGTGGCAGCCCGTTGCCTGACCTGCGCCAACTGCACCATGGTTTGCCCCACCTGCTTCTGCACCACGGTCGAGGACGTGACCGACGTGACCGGGGATCACGCGGAGCGCTGGCGGCGTTGGGATTCGTGCTTCACGCTGAGTTTTTCGTACATCCACGGGGGCAATGTTCGCACTTCGAGCAAAGCTCGTTATCGCCAGTGGATGACCCACAAGCTGGCTTCGTGGATCGATCAGTTTGGCACTTCGGGATGTGTGGGCTGCGGACGTTGCATTGCATGGTGCCCGGTAGGAATCGACATCACTGAAGAGGTCCGGGCCATACGGGAGGGGAACAATCATGGAAACACTTGAGCGCATCATTGCCGAGCATCCTTTCTTCGCTGGTCTCGACCATGACTTCATAGCGCTGATGGTGGGCTGCGCCTCGAACGTTCAGTTTAAGGGCGGCACGTATATCTTGAAAGAGGGCGACCCAGCCAACACCTTCTATCTGATTCGCGCGGGCAAGGTGGCGGTGGAAGTCGTGGCGCCCCAGCGCAAGCCGATCATCGTTTCCACGCTCGGGGTGGGAGAGATCCTGGGATGGTCGTGGCTGCTGTCGCCTTTTCAGTGGAAGTTCCACGCCCGCGCTGCCGAAGATACGCGAGCCATTGCCCTCGATGGCAAGTGTTTGCGTACCAAGTGCGAGGAGAACCACGATCTGGGTTACGAAGTCCTGAAGCGCTTCGCCCAAATCATAGAGGAGCGGCTGGAGGCGACTCGGCTGCAGTTGCTCGATGTTTACGGGGCCGGGCGATGAGCAGCACCCCCGCGATCACCGAGCCGATGGTTCCGGAACCCTACGTCTTCCGTGGGGTCGCGAAGGAGACGCCCGACACGTTCACCCTGACCCTTGAGCCGGAGAACGAGGCCGGGGGAAGCCCGTTTCAGCCGGGCCAATTCAGCATGCTGTGGGTATTCGGCGTGGGCGAGTTGCCGATTTCCATTAGCGGCCAGCCTTGGCAGCGGGACCGGCTGGTGTACACAGTGCGATCGGTGGGTCAGGCGACCCACGCGTTGGTGAGTCAGAAAGTGGGCGGCGACGTCGGCGTGCGTGGCCCGTTTGGCACGGGCTGGCCAATCGAGGCGGCCCGAGGACACGATGTCATTGTGGTCGCTGGCGGAATCGGACTGGCGCCCCTTCGTCCAGTGATCTACCACGTCCTGCGCAACCGGAAGGAGTACGGGCGTCTGGTCGTACTCTACGGTTCGCGCAGTCCTCATGACCTGCTGTATCGCAAAGAGCTGACGAGTTGGGCTCGTCAACCAGACACACAAGTCCTGGTCACCGTGGATTATGGCGGTATCGGATGGCACGGGCACGTGGGGGTAGTCACAACCTTGTTCAAGTACGCCCGGTTGCAGCCATCGCGCTCGATCGCGATGGTCTGCGGACCAGAGATCATGATGCGCTTTGTCACTCGCGAACTGGAGACCCACGGGCTCAAGCGCGCGGACATTTATCTCTCGATGGAACGCAATATGAAGTGCGCCGTCGGATTCTGCGGTCACTGCCAGTACGGACCGTACTTTGTCTGCAAGGACGGGCCGGTCTTTCCTTACGAGAGCATCCGACCCCTAATGGAAAAGTATGAGCTCTAATACCAAGCACAAGCCGAAGATCGCGGTCTTCAAATTCGCGTCCTGCGACGGCTGCCAGCTGAGTCTGCTCGATGCAGAAGACGAACTGCTGGGAGTAGTCGGAGCCATAGAGATCGCTTATTTTCCGGAGGCCACGCGGGCCGTGCTGAAAGGGCCTTACGATATCGGCCTGGTCGAGGGATCAGTCACCACACACCACGACGCACAGCGCATTCAGGAAGTGCGACGGCAGTGCAAGACGCTGGTCACCATCGGTGCCTGCGCGACAGCCGGCGGCATCCAGGCATTACGTAACTGGAAAGATGTGGATGAATTCATCCGCGTGGTGTATGCGACCCCGCAATTCATCAGCACCCTGAAGCTATCGACTCCAATTGCCGAGCACGTTCCCGTGGACTACGAATTGCGCGGGTGCCCGATCAACAAATATCACTTGATTGAGCTGATCACGGCGACGCTGGCTGGGCGCAAGCCGAACATTCCGTCGTATAGCGTGTGCCTGGAATGCAAGCGGAGAAACAATATGTGTATCACTGTAGCGCGAGGCATTGCCTGCCTCGGTCCCGTGACGCAGGCGGGATGTGGAGCGCTGTGTCCTACTTATGACCGTGGCTGCTACGGGTGTTACGGGCCGATGGAGAGTCCGAACACCACGGCACTGGCTACCCAACTCCACATTCTCGGCCAATCGGATGCGCAGATCACGCGCGCCTTCCGGGGATTCAACGCCTGGTCCTGGCAGTTCCGCAAGACGAGCGAGGAGTACGAGCGCAAATGAGCGGCCATACCAAAACGATCCGCGTGGACACCCTGGCCCGGGTGGAAGGCGAAGGGGCTCTATACATCAAACTGGTGGGTGAACGTGTGGCGGACGTGAAGCTCAAGATATACGAGCCGCCGCGGTTCTTCGAGGCCTTTCTCCGGGGTCGTCATTTCACCGAAGCTCCCGATATCACGGCCCGCATCTGCGGGATCTGTCCGGTTGCGTACCAGATGAGCGCGATCCACGCGATCGAGCGCGCGTTGGGAACACGCATCGATCCCGCGGTGCGCCTCCTGCGCCGATTGTTCTATTGCGGCGAATGGATTGAGAGTCACACCTTGCACGTCTACATGCTGCACGCGCCGGACTTTCTGGGCTACCAGGACGCGATTGCCATGGCCCAGGACCATCGAGTGGTGGTCGAGCGAGCGTTACGGTTGAAGAAAATCGGCAACCGCATCGTCACTCTGCTCGGGGGCCGTGAGATTCATCCGATCTCGGCAGCCGTCGGCGGCTTCTACAAAGTGCCCACCCAACAGCGACTGCGCGAACTGGTGGAAGACCTGGAATGGGCGCTGGAGGCTTCGCTGGAAACCGTGCGCTGGACCGCCAGCCTGGAATTTCCCGATTTCGAGCAGGACTATGAATTCGTGGCTCTCCGCCATCCCGGTGAGTATCCACTCAACGAAGGACGGCTGGTATCGAACCGGGGTCTGGACATTGACGCAGCCGAGTATGAGGATCACTTTGTCGAACTGCATGTGAAGCATTCGAACGCGCTGCACTCAGTGGTGCGGGGAAGAGGTTCCTATCTGGTGGGACCCATGGCGCGCTTCAATTTGAATTTTGACAAGCTGCCCGAAGTGGCCCAGCAGGCGGCCCGGGAAGTCAAACTTGCCGTTCCAGTGAAGAACCCGTTCCGCAGCATCATGGTTCGGGCAGTGGAAATTGTGTTTGCGTGCGCGGAAGCGTTACGAATCATCCGTGAATATGAGCCTCCGGCCGAACCGCGAGTTGAGGTGCCGAATCAGGCCGGAGTGGGCCAGGCGATTACCGAGGCACCCCGAGGCATTCTCTATCATCGTTACGCCATCGACGAACAAGGGCTGATCGTCGCCGCCAGGATTGTCCCGCCCACCTCGCAAAACCAGAAGCGGATCGAGGACGACTTGCGCGACTACGCCACGCGATTAGTGGCGTGGCCGCTGGAAGAAGCAAGTTGGAAGTGCGAGCAGGCAATTCGTAACTACGATCCATGCATCTCCTGTGCCACGCACACTCTCAAGCTCACGGTGGAGCGGGCGGAAGCTGACGGAGTCTGAGGCATGCGGATCATCTGCTGCGGAAATCCGGAGCGAGGCGACGACGGCGCTGGAGCGCTGGTGGCCGGGGGGCTGCGAGACGCGGGCGTAGAAGCCGAGATTCGCTCTGGGGAGGCCCTGGACCTGATCGAAGCCTGGAGCGGAGCTGACCACGTCGTCGTGGTGGATTCCGTGGAGACCGGTGCGCCCCTGGGCACTCTGTGGCGGTGGGACGGCCGAAAAGCGAGCTTCCCCAGTGACCAATCTGCATCCACCCACGGATTGGGCGTAGCGGCCGCAATCCGCCTGGCTCGAGTTCTAGGCCGTCTGCCAGAGCGACTGCAAGTATACGGAATTGAGGGACGGCGATTCGAACCTGGGACCGAAGTCTCGCCCGAAGTGAGACTCGCGGTGGAGCAGGTGGTCCGACAAATTGGCGCAGCGTACCGCCTCTCACTGCGTTCCTGGTCCGGATGTCCTAGTTTCGACGACAGTGCAACTTCGATTTGAGAAGGTTTAGCCATGGTCATCGCATCAGAATTGCGCGAAGGAACGGTGATCCGCGTCGAAGGGCAAATCTACAAAGTCCTCGAAGTGGAATCCAAGGCTGGGGCCGCCAAGATGGGCGGAGTGGTCAAGACCAAGCTGATTAACGTGAGAAGCAGCCGCATGTGGGAGCCGCACTTCCGCCCGCAGGAAAGGCTGGAAGAACTGCAACTCGACCGCCGCATGATGGAGTTTCTCTACGTTGACGGCGACAATTGCACCTTCATGTATCCGGATACTTTCGAGCAAGTCGAGATTCCCAGCGCTATCCTTGGGGTGGCCAAGATCTTCCTGCAACCGGGAATGGAACTGCCGGTGGAATTCTTCGAAGGCGAGGCCATCAGCGTAGTCTTCCCACCAGTCGCGGAAGCACGTGTAGCCAGCACGGCGGCGGCGTCACACGGGCAGCAGGACAACGCCTGGAAGGAGGCTGTCCTGGAGAATGGCCTCGCCATTCGTGTCCCGCTGTTCATCGCTCCAGGGGAAAACGTGCGGGTGGACACAAGGATCGGCCGTTACGTGGAACGCGCGCGTGCTGAACGCAAGCGGATTGCGTAAGAGTTATGCTTCCTGCGCCAGCGGAGAACAGCCATGATTGAGATGCAAGCGGTTCGCATGGAAGTCCCGGCCGATACCAACATCATCGTCGGTCAGTCCCACTTCATCAAGACCGTGGAAGATCTCTACGAAGCCGTCGCTACGACTGCGCCCCAAGCCAAGTTCGGGTTAGCGTTCAACGAGAGCTCCGGAGCGTGCTTGACTCGCGCAGAAGGAAATGACCAAACACTTCGGAATACAGCTGTACGCAACGCACAGGCATTAGGCTGCGGCCATGCGTTTGTCTTGCTTCTGCAGAATGCATACCCTATCAACGTGCTGAACACGATCCGGAACGTGCCTGAGGTCTGTTCCATCTTCTGTGCCACCGCCAACCCAGTGGAAATCATCGTTGCGCAAACTGAGCAAGGCCGAGGCGTGCTCGGGGTCATCGATGGAAGCTCACCCAAAGGTGTAGAGAGCCAGTCGGACGTAGCCGAGCGGCACGATCTGTTGCGCCGGTTCGGGTACAAGCGGTAGGTTCGCAGGCACAATGGACGTTCCGACAATGCGGATTCCTTCCTGGGCTAGAGCAGTTCTCGCGATGGTGTAGAGTGTGCACCCTCAGCGGCTAAAGCCGAAACCCGTTGCAACTCCTGGCGGCACGGCTGAAGCCGTGCCCTTCCCGTTCCTGCCTTCCCTATACAGCAAATCGAG
>JADGNP010000674.1 GCA_017883425.1 Candidatus Sulfotelmatobacter sp.
TACTCCCGATTCCCGGCTGAATGGGCTCTTCCTTCGGTTCGGATCGGTCCGAATGCACAGGAAGTCCACTGATAAGACCCTGATAGTTTATGAGGCGTTTGCCGAGGATCACCACCCCCTCGGACGTGATTTCATACTCGCGAATATCCTTGGCGTGATTCCCGCCTCGCATCTTAATTACCACCAGGATCTTGCGAAGCTGGCCATCGATGGATACGTATCGTAGCCGGATGATGTCATCGGTAAGGAAAGAAATCGAGTAGGTACTGAACGGGAATTCGGTGAAGGACTCATTCACTTCAACCGTGCTTAGAATCGTCACGCCGATTCCTGTCAAAGCGAAGATCATCCGGTAGAGCGATTCGCGAAAATCGGCGCGGAAGCCGGGTGATAACGCCATCTCAAAGCCCGCGAGCGAATCGATGACCAGACGCTTGGCTCCAATCTTCTGCACTGCGTCGAGAATCGAGTGCATGGTCTCATCCACCGAGAGATCGAGGGGACGTAAATAGAGGATTGTGAGTTTCCCGTCTTTCTGTGGCGTTTCCAGATCCAAACCTAGACTGGCGGCCCGCTCCGCATATGCTTGCGGGCGCTCCTCAAAGACCGCCACGATTCCTGGCTCTCCTTGGCGTATGCCCTCCGCAATGAATTGAGTTGCAAGGACCGATTTCCCAGTTCCCGAAGGCCCTGCTATCAGGACACTATCGCCTTCGCGAACGCCCCCACCCAGCATCTTATCCAAATCAGGAATACCGAAAGTAAGGCGCCGATGGCTGGATGGATTTCTTGCCTTCCCTGTCAAGCCAAAAGTGCGCGAAAAGGCTTGCACTCCGGCATCGGTTATGCGGAATGTGTGAAGTCCCGGAACGGAATCCTGTCCACGCAGTTTTATAATCTGTAACTTCCGAACAATCGAATTTCGCTCCGCCGTTTGGCGCAGCCAGAGCAGACCATCGGCAACGGTAAAGATGGGATTATCGCGTAGCTCCTCCTCCGCATACTCACCGATCAAGAAAGTTGTAGCTTGCCAACTGGCCAGAAACAGAGCTAGCCGTTGAATGAAAGACTGCAGGTCCATGTCACTTTCCGGCTTCCGCACCATGGTGCGGAAGGAGTCAACAACCACGACAGCGGGGTTGAACTTTTCAACCTCTTTGGTAATCTCCTCCAAAACCGCGCCCAGGTCCTTCTCCAAGACCACCTGACTCAGATTGATAAAGCGAATGGAGCCGGGCAGCATGGCTGGATCGAAGAACGTGTACTGTTGCTGGTATCGCAGCATCTTTATGGCGGATTCGCCGAGGACGGTGAAATAGAGCGCAGGACGCTCCGGCGTGGCATTGGCAAACACAAACTGGTGTGCCAGAGTCGTCTTCCCACTTCCGGGAGCACCCGCGATGATATTAAAGGAGAACTCGGGGAGGCCGCCACCAACAATCTCGTCAAGGCCCGGAACGCCGGTTGGTAGTCTGTTTATCTTCACTTTGTCTTGGTTGCTCACGCTTTTCTCCCGTTTCCCGCATTGCCATCATCAAAGGCTTCGCCTGGCCACGCATTTCGCAGCAGGCTTAACGTTAAAGCTTCGCCAAGGAAGACACGAAGCAGTCCGAGTAAGCGGGCGATGAGAATGATTCCTCCCTCGCCAGCCCGATCCTTGTCTATGTCGATTTGCGTCTCAATCTCGCCCAAGCCCTGTAAAGATCCATCCGCGGTAACCCTCGCCTCGCTAAGACTAGGAGCTTCCGGCGTGGCCAGCGTCAACGCACGAGAGGCGAGCGATTGAAAACCGGCAACTCCAACAAATTCAACAAGACTCTGGCGCAGCTTCTCATAGACGCGAAGGGTGGGGGACTCCATTGGCTCGGGGGGCTTGCCCGCACCGGCTTCATAAGTAACAAGACGATGGGCTAAATCTCGCATACCTGGGGCAGCCGTCATGTTCAAACCAGCTTTGTTCAAGATTGGGGTGTTCGACATCCAGAGCCGCGTTGGATGTAGCGCTGGCGGAACTCAATTCATATAGGGATTCGTTTGTAGGTTAGGTACCTCTTCTTGCGGGCCGCCAGCCTTGCTTCGGATGAGTGTGAAAATGTCCAGAACCGTGGCAATACTGCGAATGTTTCCCGCAACACTCACGAGCCCATCTTCCATGCCTGGATGTATGTCCGCCAGGGCTTCAATATGTTCGCTCACACTCCTCAGTCGATCAATTTCCAGCAGAAGGTCCTCGAAAGCCGCAGCCATTACTAGTCCATCGGCCGCTGAGGCTATTGTGCCCTCTGTGGTCGTGGCCGACTCTGTCCTGACGTCAACCTGAAGGCGTAAATCTTCTATCAAACGCAGAGTTGTTGCCTCGCCAAGGAAGGTAAGAAACAGCCCGAGTAACTGCGCAATCAGAATGATTCCGACCTCGCCATCATCGTCCGCGTCCGTCTGAGGTTCAACTTCGCCGAGACCGCGCAAGCATCCATTCGCCGTTATCTGCACCGCGTCGAGCTGGGGAGATTCCGACTTGGCAAGAGCCAAAGCCCGGGAAGCGAGAGCTTGAAAACCGTCAGTTCCCACGGGTGCGCCAAGTTGCCGGCGCAGCCTCTCGTAGACGCGCACAGTTGCAGGTTCGGTATGCAGGGAGGTCGTACTTGCATCGGCCTCGCAAGCAAAGAGGCTGCGGGCCAAATCTCGCGTCTTTTGTGGTGGAGGCATCGATTCCGTTCTTTCTCAACACGCTACGCTTCGCCT
>JADGNP010000016.1 GCA_017883425.1 Candidatus Sulfotelmatobacter sp.
TCGCCGCTGTTTGCGCTCGTACTGCTCGCCCTGTCGGCCGCGGCCTACGCGCAAGTCAGCATCTCCATCTCATTCGCCCCGCCGGAACTGCCGGTCTACGAGCAACCTCTTTGTCCCGGCGATGGTTATCTCTGGACACCCGGGTACTGGGCTTACGCCGAGGACGATTACTACTGGGTGCCGGGTACATGGGTCATGGCTCCGGAACCTGGCCTGCTCTGGACTCCGGCCTATTGGGGCTGGGGCGGCAACGGATATGTCTTCTACGATGGCTACTGGGGGCCGCAGGTGGGTTTCTATGGCGGAATCAGCTACGGCTACGGATACTTCGGCGAAGGCTATCAAGGTGGACGTTGGCAGAACGGACAGTTCTATTACAACCGTTCGGTGAGCAACGTGAATGTCACCAACATTCACAACGTCTACAACACCACGGTGATCAACAACACCACGATAAACCGGGTCAGCTACAACGGCGGTAACGGTGGGATCAGCGCGCGTCCAAGGCCTGAAGAGGAGGCCGCGGCACGTGAGAGACATATTCCTCCGGTGGCCGAGCAGACCCAACATGCGCAGGCTGCCCGCACAAACCCGGAGCAGCGAGCTTCCTTGAACCATGGCACACCAGCCGTCGCTGCTACTCCCAAGCCTGGGGCATTCAGCGACCACGCCGTAGTACACGCGAAACAAACGGGGGCGCCTTATAACGCTCCGGTGAATCGTGCCGCAGTTCCGCCACCGGCCAATACGCCGGCCGCGCATCCAGAGAACAACGCTGCTCCCACTGATCGGCCTGCGCCGAATAATCAGCCGGAGTCGAACCGTGCTCCAACCGCACGGCCGAACCAGCCGGAACCGAATAAGCCCGAGCCGAACCGTCCGCCCGCACCCCAGCCGGATCGACAGCCTGAGCCGAATCGTGCGCCGGCAGCTCAGCCGAACAATCGGCCAGAGCCCAACCGGAATGAGCCTGCTCAGCGGCCGCTGACTCCCCCGTCGAGCGAGCGTTCACAGCCTGAGCGCACGACTCCTCCGGCGGAGCCACGGTCTGCAGCGCAACCACCACAGCACCCGCAACCCAAGGCCATCCAGCCGGAAGAGAAAAAGTCTCAGGACGAAAAGCCGAAACCGAACGAGAAATCACCACAGTAGCGAACCATAGCAGACTTGGGTTTCACACTCCGGGCATCCTGACTTTTCAGGGTGCCCTTTTTCTTGCCACCTCTAGTCGTGGAGAACGACATTGAGTAGCGAACTATGGACCTGCAGAGCGCCCTCGGCACCGCCGGCGTAGTGAATGAAGCCCAGCTTCCTGAACCTGTTCATGAAGAAGCTGACCCGCGAACGGGTGGTCCCAACCATGTCGGCCAGCGTCTCCTGGCTGATTTTGGGGACCACAGTTTCCGGAATGCCTTCCTTGCCAAAATGAGCGAGCAATAGAAGGACGCGGGCCAGGCGCTTCTCGCTGGAGTTGAACAGTTGGTCGACCAGATCCTCTTCGTAGCGGATATTCCGCGCCAGCAAATAGGCCACGAACATCTCCGAAAGCGCGGGCTCGCGGTGAAGTGCTTCCATCATTATCTTCTTGTCCACCCGCAGAATCTCGCAATCTGTCATTGCCGCCGCGGAGCCCATACGCAGAAGCTGACCTGCCAGCGAACCCTCACCAAAAAAGTTTCCCTGGTTCACGATAGCGATCGTCGCTTCCTTGCCGACCTTGGATACGACGGTGAGCCGCACTTTGCCTTTTTGGACATAGAAGACAGCGTCCGCCTCGTCCCCCTGTGTGAATATAGTTTGTTTTTTCGGAACAACCAGGATCTTCCTGCCGTCGCCGATCGTCGCGAGGAAAGTGCTGGGGTCGAATCCGCCGTGCTTCTTGGTTGCCACTGTGCTCATCTTCTATAAGTATAGTCCGCAAATGGGGCCAATCCGCATAAATCGCGAATGCCTTATTCCGCAAAGCCTGTCTCTGGCCGGCGAGCTTCAGCAGGCGTGGTTACTTTTGAGCAGTTTTGCTTTGCCTCGGGTCTAACAATGGGGCTGCCATACAGACGGACAATCACACCACTACTGATTAGGAGAGCTATGCCACAAACCGTTCAAGTCGGCACGATTCTGATGAAGGAGCGGCCCGGGATGACGCAGTTTCTTGGTTTGGAGAGTGAGCACGGTTCGGGGAATGGAGTGTGCTCAAGGTGCAGGCGTCCCACACGACGCGGAATGGGCCAGGATGAGCGCAGCTTCGGTCCGGGGAATAAACCCATGAAACCTGATGAGAAACAGAGTCTGGAGCGGATTCTTGAATCAGCAATTGTCGTGTCTTGGCCCGACCTGATAGGTGAGGCCCAAACTGGCTTGATTCATATTGAATACGGCTTTGCCCCAACGGGCACTTTGTATTATCTGAAGGTTTGGTCATCCCTAACCCGAGGCCATTGGCTTCTGGCTTGCGAGTACTGGATGTCAGCCTCCACATTCCACGGCACCGGCGCCGCTTCGACAATGGATACGAATCCGAAGGTTTGGCTCACATTTTGGAGTTTGTGATGCGACAGCAGAGCGAATCCGCTCTTCCCACCAACCGTGGCCGCCAGGGACTGCTTCAGATTTCAACGCCCACCCAGGAAGAACGCGTGAAAGCTGGTGAGTGGGTTCACGATGCCTTCGATCGTCTCGGCGCAGCTGTCGCCGAGCCCGCGCTGGCCTGAGGCCTCCGGTGCCCTCACTTTTCCGAGCCCGCCAAGCGCCGGTCTCGATGCGGTTCGGTGCGGGGCAGGCCCGTGCTTAACTCGCATTTTTCGCCCGGTTTTGCACCACAGGTAGGACAACGAACCGCCAAGGCCAGTTTCTGTTTGGCTGTCATTGCTTTAGAATGCACCGTTCCTCGCCAACAAAATGGTCAAAAGTGACCAGCTTGCAAGCCCTCGTTCGTTGAATACTGAACAAGAGGCAAATCTCAAACCCAGCGCTGGTGATGCTCTCGGGTCCATCTGGCAATTGGCTCCTTGCAGCACCGGTTTTCATCGGAGTTAGGGACACAATGTCGCTACCAAACACAGTGCCACCCAAGGCCCTCTTGGAAGTCGTTGGCCCGCGCCCCCTGATGCGGGACGGGGCTGTAGCGCCTCGTGCACGATTGCAGTCGAAGCTATCCCTGCCGAGTCGAATCGCCGTGATCGGGAATTATCTTCCGCGACATTGTGGAATCGCCACGTTCACCACCGACCTGTGCAGCGCCATTGCCGCAGAGTACGGGACGGCTCGACTGTTGGCGCTCCCGGTCAACGACACCGAAGAGGGATACGACTATCCCGCCCGGGTGAGATGGTCGCTCGCCCAGGACAACGTGACGTCGTATCAGGAAGCCGCTGAATTTCTAAACTTCAACAACATCGACATGGTGTGCCTGCAGCACGAATATGGAATCTTCGGCGGCCCGGCCGGAAGCCACATTTTGCATCTGCTGCGCGGCCTCAAGATGCCCGTGGTGACCACGCTGCATACGGTTCTGCGCGAGCCCGACCCCAACCAACTGATGGTCATGGAAGAGATCGCAGAGCTCTCGGACCGTCTGATTGTCATGAGCCAGCTGTCATCCCAGTTCTTGCAGGAAATCTTCAAGGTGCCAGGCCGCAAGATCGACATGGTGCCGCATGGAGTTCCAGACCTGCCATTCCTGGACCCGAATTTCTATAAGGACAGGTTTGGAGTGGAAGGTAAGGCGGTTCTACTCACGTTCGGCCTACTCTCGCCGAACAAGGGAATCGAAAACGTGATTCAGGCTTTGCCCCAGATTCTGTCCAAGCACAAGAACGTTGTTTATATAGTTGCAGGCGCGACCCATCCCCACATTCTCCGTCGCGAGGGGGACAAGTACCGAGCCTACCTAAAAGCTTTGGCGAAGGAAATGGGAGTGGAAGCGCAAGTGATCTTCCACGACCGCTTCGTCAGTCCCGAGGAGATGGTTGAATTCATTGGCGCTGCGGACATTTACGTCACTCCGTACCGCTATGAGGCGCAGGTGGTTTCCGGCACGCTTGCCTATGCACTGGGCGCGGGCAAGGCGATCATCTCGACTCCTTATTGGCACGCGATTGAGCTGTTGGATGACCGCAGAGGCGCGCTGGTCCCATTCCAAAATCCCGACGCGATTGCGCAAAAGACGATCGAACTCCTCGACACCCCCGCGATACGCCACGCCATGCGCAAACGCGCTTACCTGTTCGGGCGGGAGATGGTCTGGAAGCGGGTAGCGCAAGGTTACATGGAAAGTTTCGCGCGGGTTCGCAGCGACCGCATGGAGAGTCCCAAAGTCCAGTTCTCGGCCCGGATGACTCACAAATCACTGGATCAGTTGCCTGAGTTGAAGCTGAATCACTTGCATCAGATGACCGACGACACCGGAATGCTGCAGCACTCGATCTTCACGATCCCGAACCGCGGAGAGGGCTATACTACGGACGACAATGCTCGCGCCCTCATTTTCACAGTGCTGTTGGAGCAAATGGATAAGAATCAGTTTGGGAAGATCAATCCACCTACCGCAAATTCCGCTTTCCTGTATCTGTCGTTCCTGGAGCACGCATTCAATCCCGCGAAGTGCAGATTCAAGAACTTCCTGCGCTATGATCGCCGGTGGAACGAACCGGTGGGCTCCGAAGACTGTCATGGGCGCGCATTGTGGGCCCTGGGAACGGTTTTAGGTCGATCCGAAGATCAGGGATTGAAGGGCGCCGCGGGCCGCTTGTTCGAGTTTTCCCTTCCCGCGGTGCTGGAATTCACCAGTCCGCGGGCGTGGGCCTACACCCTGCTCGGAATCCAGGAATACCTCGCTTCGTATCCCGGAGATCGCGATGCGCAGAAAATGAGATCCGCCCTCAGTCGGCGACTGCTCGAAATGTACGAGTCAATCCGAAGGCCGGATTGGAGCTGGTTCGAGAACGTTCTAGCCTACGGAAACGCACGACTCCCCCAAGCCCTGCTGCTGGTGGGTTCCGCTTGCTCGGATGATCGTATGATTTCCGCCGGCCTCGAAGCGCTGGATTGGCTGTCAAAAACGCAGCAGTGCGAAATCCACCGCCACTTTGTGCCGATCGGTTCGCAAGGCTTTTATCGCCAGGGCGGTGAAAAGGCCCGCTTCGATCAACAGCCGCTCGAAGCCGCCGGCGCGGTTTCTGCGTGTCTGCAAGCGTACCGCGTAACTGGTGACAGCCGCTGGCGCAGCGAAGCCTGGTCGGCTTTCAACTGGTTCCTTGGCGACAACGACCTGCAACTTCCCCTCTATGATTCCGTCACCGGCGGCTGCCGGGACGGCCTGCATCCCGACCGCGCCAATCAGAATCAGGGAGCAGAATCAACGCTATCGTTCTTGATGGCACTCCTCGAAATGCGGTCTCTGCAAGAGTCTGAACCGGTGGATATCCCCTCATGACCGTACCCGTAGAAAAGCCTATGAGCCTGCTGAGTACTGGTGTCGAGCCCCTACTTCTTCGCCACTCCACGAACCCGATCCTGACCAGTAAGGATTGGCCATACCCTATTAATAGTGTGTTCAATGCGGGCGCAACGCTGCTCGCGGATGGCACGACCCTGCTGCTTTGCCGCGTGGAAGATCGACGCGGCTTGTCGCATCTTTGCGCCGCTCGCTCTCGAAACGGCGTCGATGACTGGCAAATCGACGGCGAGCCGACATTGATGCCCAGCCCCAAGGACCATCCGGAGGAGATCTGGGGCATTGAAGATCCTCGCATCACGTTCGTCCCTGAACTGCAGCAATACGTCGTCACCTACACCTCTTATGCGCGCGGCGGTCCCGGAGTGTCCCTGGCCCTGACCAAAGACTTCCGCACTTTCGAACGCTACGGCGTAATCATGCCGCCGGACGACAAGGACTCCGCACTGTTGCCTCGGAGAATCGACGGATGCTGGGCGCTAATTCATCGGCCCATGACGACGCTCGGGTCACACATGTGGATTTCCTACTCGCCCGACCTGCGCTATTGGGGCAGGCACCGGCTCATGCTGGAAGCGCGCCGCGGCGCCTGGTGGGATGCAAACAAGATTGGGCTGTCACCGCCGCCCATCGAGACCTCCAGAGGATGGCTGGTGTTCTACCACGGGGTACGGCATACGCCTTCCGGCTGTCTGTATCGATTGGGCTTGGCCCTTTTCGATCTTGAGAATCCGGAAAAATGCCTGCTGCGAGGAGATTCGTGGATCTTCGGGCCAGAGGCGCCGTACGAGCGCCAAGGCGACGTTGACGATGTCGTGTTCCCCTGCGGATACACCATGGACGCCGATGGCGACACGCTCAACGTGTACTACGGGGCGGCGGATTGCTCCATTGCCCTGGCTCGGGCCAGCGTTCGCTCGCTACTCGAGTGGCTGGATGCCAACGGAAGTTGCGAACGCCGCCAGCGCGCCCAGGATTGACGGAACTCAATCCTAGAGGGCCCAGGCTCCGCTGAACAGCGCCCGGCACACGGAGGCATAGGCAGTCGTGCCGCTCGCGTCCCACAATCGGAGTCCCTGCATGTGAGCTATCTTGCTCAGACGCGAAAGCCCACACCTGTCATCCTTGGTTATCTTCTGAGTGTGCAGACGGGGCCGTGACTGCTGAGTTGCAGCTCCCTTGTTTAGGCCGCCGGGTTGTGTCCTGATCAGGTCACGCGAAGCGGCCACATCCAGTGAATCAGCATTCTCATCCGTGTGTGTGCCGCCAAACCTTGCGGCCAACACGATTTGACCCTAAAAACCTCAAACATCGAGATGGGCAACACCCTCCAGGCGGATGAGAGGCGTTAGCCCGCGAGACAAGGAAGGTCAAAGATCATGCCTCTAATTCAACTCCTGGAAGTTCTGATCGTGGTGGGTGTCCTCCTGTGGCTGGTGAATCGCTTCATACCCATGCAGGGAACCATCAAGTCAATCTTGAACGGCGTCGTGGTCATTGCCGTGGTTCTGTGGTTACTGAATGTCTTCGGTCTGTTTCACTCCCTCTCCAATATCCATGTCGGAAAAGGATGAATCGTGGCCAGGCACTGAGAAAGACACCTCTTAAAACTCGCACTCTAGATGACGCTCGATGGCGGCTGATGCCACCACGAAGGAGATATTGTGAAAACCAAGCTGTTGTTAGCCGTCGGAATCACCCTCAGTCTGAGCGCATTTGCTCAGACCAATTCACAAACAACTTTAGCGGTCGAACCCCTGAGCCCGACGCCCACGTTCCGGGTGACCGTCATCAGTCGCAGTGTGCAGGCGGTCAACTATAAGCACCGCAGCGGAGCTTCCAAGGTCGATTTCGCGGGCACGGACCTTATGCCTTCGGCGAACGGCCAAGCCAAAGTAGAAAGCAAGAAGGGTTACATCGAAATTGAAGTGGAATTCGGCAATCTGCAAAAGCCCACCACGTTCGGCAACGAGTATCTGACCTACATTCTGTGGGCGATTTCGCCGGAAGGCCGGGCGGTCAACCTGGGCGAAGTGCTGGTAGGCGACAACCATCGCAGCAAACTGGACGTGACCACGGACCTCCAGGCTTTCGCGCTGATCGTTACCGCGGAACCTTACTATGCCGTGCGCCAACCGAGCAACGTGGTTGTGCTCGAGAATGTGATTCGCGAAGACACCAAGGGAACTACAGAGGCGGTAAATGCAAAGTATGAACTCATGGAACGCGGTGGCTACATTCCCACGGGTTACAAGTTCGACCCTGTGGTTCTGAACGCCAGGTTGCCTTTGGAATTCTTTGAGGCACGGAATGCATTGCGCATCGCGCAATCCGAGGGTGCAGAGACCTACGCCAGAGACAGTTATCAGCATGCCGTCCAGTTGATGAACAACGCGGATGGCTATGCCACGGAAAAGCATGCCCCGAAGAAACAACTGATCGCAGTCTCCCGCGAGGCGGTGCAGACGGCCGAAGATGCGCGCGCCATCGCAGTCAAAAAGATGGACGACGTGCGGCTGGCCAATGAGCGTCAGGCTTCCGCGGATGCTCAGGCGAGAACGCAGAGCCAGGCGGATGACGCGATTCGGCAGAAAGAGCAAGCCCAGTACGATACAGCGAAGGCCCAAACAGCGACGGCTCAAGCTGAATCCGATGCGGCACAGGCCCAGGCCGCCAAGGCTCAGGCAGAATCTGATGCAGCAAGAGCTCGAACCGACGCTTCGGATGCGCAAGCCGCTACCGCGAAGGCTAAGTCCGATATGGCGGACAGCCAAGCTTCCTCCGCAACCGCACTCTCGGCAGCCCAAGCGGACGCCGACCGATCGCGCGCGGATACGTTAACGGCGCAGCAGACCGCACAGCAGGCGGAAGCCGATAAGGCGGCCATGCGTGCCCGATTGTCGGAACAGTTGAACTCGATTCTTCAAACTCGCGACAGCGCGCGCGGGCTCATCGTAAGCATGTCCGATGTCTTGTTTGACACCGGGAAGTATTCCCTGAAGCCGGGAGCACGCGAGAAACTGGCGAAAGTCGCCGGCATCCTGCTCGCTTACCCTGGGCTGAACATTGAGGTCGGTGGCTACACAGACAATGTAGGCGGCGACGAAATGAATCAGAAGCTGTCTGAGAATCGTGCCGGCTCTGTGCGCGACTACCTTGTGCAAGAAGGAGTTTCTACGAATTCGGTTTCGTCCAGAGGTTTCGGCAACAGTCTGCCGGTAGCCTCCAACGATAACTCCGCGGGCCGCCAGCAGAATCGGAGAGTGGAACTTCTCGTCTCCGGTGAAGCCATCGGCAATCCGTCCAACGCAACCACAGGAACCTTGCGGTAGAGCAGCGTTCTACACGCAGGACGTTCTTGTTGTCGAAATTGACGGCGTGTATTAACGGTTGAGCTCAAGAGCGGTACTTCGCTTTCTAAGGGCTTTGGGATTATTCATCGCTTTTCCGAAGACATAGGCATTCGCATCGAACCCTTCGATGCGAATGCTTGTCGATACAAATCCAAACACGAGAAGCCCCAGCACATCGAGTCGAGACGACACTTTTATGAAAAGCTGCGGGACAAGATTAAGATCTCAGGGATTACGCCGTCGAGAGGGATACGACATACGATGACGAAACGCTGAGGAACGCCGGCCTCACCCACACCGGGGACATGCAACATGAACCGCGCATCGGATCGGCGGCACGCGCTATCTGTGGCATGACTGCCAATCGGCCTCTGTTTTGAAGAACTGCCGCCACAGCTTCGAGAGCTATACCCCGACTCCGCGTTCGATGAACCGACTCTCAAGCTCGGCCTTTATCTCATCCAGGACCCCAACGTGTTTTCGGGATGGCAAATGAACCAGTGAAAGCACGCGACCCCACGGTACGACTAAAGCTGGTCTGAGGATGCAAATAGGAAGTTCCCTTTGACTTTGATTTCCACGTCAACCAGATAGCGGCGAGCGGCCTCGGTATTGATGTCAATTCCCAGTCCCGGTGACTCGGGTACCTCGACGTATCCCTGGCTGTCACGCTCCAAATGATTGGAGGTGAGTTCGCGCGCCAGAGGCTTGGGAGCGAAAGGGTATTCACAAATTTCGTCGGAGCGCATACCCGCGTAGGGTTGCAGGGAGGCGCTGAGCGCCAGGTGTGATGTGAATGTGTGATTCACGAAGGTCACGGACTTGGACGCCGCATAATCGGCGACGCCCTTGGCCGGACCGATGCCGCCGATGCGTCCGCAATCGACTTGAATGTACCCGACGCGGCCATAGTCAATGAGATGTTGCGCCATGTAGAAATTATGGGCGCCTTCTCCTCCGGCCAGTTTGAGGTTCCCTTTGCGGGAGAGGGATGCGTAGGCATCGAGTGCGCTGGTGTGGAACGGCTCTTCCAGCCACACTGCTCCGATCTTCTCCAGCATGGGCAGGCGAGCAGCCGCAGCTTCCACGTTATCGCCGAAGATCTGTCCAACGTCCACCATCAGAAGCGAATCCTTGCCCAGTCCCTCGCGCGCAGCTGAGAAGTGTTCAACGTCGGTCTTGAGGTTGCCTCGCCCGATGGGTCCCCATCCAAATTTAACGGCGCGAAAGTTCTGCTGACGCGCGGCCGCCGCCAGTTCGTAAGTCTGTGCGGGCGTCTCTCCGAACAGTTGCGAGGCATAAGGGAGCTTGCGGAAGGATTCGCGGTATCCGAGGAGCCGCCAGACTGGCTGTTGACGGGCCTTTCCCAGTAAATCCCACAGCGCGATTTCGACGCCAGACCAGGTGTGCGGCGCCTGCAGCAGGTCCATGCTGTCGAGTTCGATTTGAGAAGCGATGCGGTAAATGTCTTCGGGACTTTCTAAACGCTGGCCAAGGACCGAGGCGCCCACGGGACGGCAAGCGCCGTGCGACATGGGACAAACAAAGGCTGCGATCGACACCAGGGGAGAAGCCTCGCACTCGCCCCAGCCTACAAGGCCTCCGGCGGCGACTCGAACTAGAAGCGCGTCCTGGCTGCCATCTCCTTCGGTCGTGACTTCCGGCATGGAGAGGTAAAAGAAATCAACCGCTTCAATCCTTCTCACACTCACAGGAAACTCCTGCGTGGACGTTGGTCTTGGTCTTAGGCCTTGGCTCTTAGGTCCGGATGAAGGATCTGCGACCATTCCCTACGAACCAAGACCTAAACCCAAGGTCTTTTGGGTGAAACTCCACCTCACTCTTATACCTGTTCGCACAATCGGAATGCCCCATTACCCGGTTAAAAAGATCACTAAAGCGATGCTTGGCGGAACGAAGGCTGCCTTATACTTCGGGCGATGCAAGCTTTGGTCTATACCGCTCCCGGCAAGGTTGAACTGGAACAGCGTCCCCGGCCCGAACCCCAGAGCGGGGAAGAGGAAATTGCGATCGAGGTTGCTGGGGTCTGCGGCTCCGACATTTCCGGATTTCTGGGGCACAGTGCTCTGCGGCGCCCACCGCTGGTTCTTGGCCACGAACTGGTTGGCCGGCGGCGTGACGGTCGGCGAGTGGTGGCAAACCCGCTGGTGAGTTGCGGACACTGCAACGCTTGTATCTCGGGCGCGCAGAATTTGTGCGAATCGTGGACGCTGCTGGGCCTGGGGACCACTCCTGGAACGTTTGCGGAATATGTAGCATTGCCTTGCACGCAGGTCTACGAGGTTCCAGATTCTTTAACTGCGGAGCGGGCGATTCTGGCCGAGCCGCTCGCCAACATAGTCCACTTGTTTCGGATTGTCTCGCCGCCACCATTCTTCCGGCTGGCGATTGTTGGCGCCGGGACCATGGGTGCGCTGGCTGTTTCCGCCGCCCTCCGCATTGGAGCGCGGGATGTGCTGGCTGTCGATGTGAATGACCAACGCCTGGAGACCATGCGAAAGCTGGGCGCCTCGGCCGCAGTCAACACGGCGACATCGGAGGCGGTCGCGGAAGCCTTGCGCATCGCCGGCCGCGGATATGATTTGGTGATCGACGCCAGCGGCAGCGCTGCCGCCCGGCAAATGGCTTTCGATTTCTGCCGTCCGGGCGGTCAAGTCGTGTTGTTGGGGATGGGCACCCAGCGCAGCGAAGTGAATTTTGTCACCAGCATCCGCAAGGAACACCGGGTCGTGATGTCGTTTGCCTATACTCCGGTTGATTTTCGGCGGTCGCTGGACCTGCTGATCGCGAGGGAGATCGATCTAACGCCCTGGACCGTGAGGATGCCGCTGGCGCGTGGCCAGGAGGCCCTGGAGCGCATGAGTCGCGATCCCGGTGTTTCGCTCAAGATGATGCTGGAAGTGGCGGCGCTGTGATGGGGCTTTAGTACTCGTTTCTCGTTCTCAGTTATTTAGCTCTTACTTCGTTATGGACGAATCAGCCATCACATCTCGCGCAGCCATGCCCCGGATTCTGGGCATGCCACGGTGGCTGGCTTTTTCTCTGCTGACAATTTTGGTTTGGGGTGCGTGGGGAGTGGTCTCGAAGGTGGCGTCGGAAGGCGTGGATGCGAACACGAACCAAATCTTCTTTACCTTTGGATTATTGCCGCTCATCGCGATCGTCTGGCGGTCACCGCGGAACGCAGGTGGAGGAACGGGACGACGGGTCGGAATTGGCTGGGCATTTCTCACGGGAATTCTAGGCGGGACCGGCAACATCGCCTTTTTTCACGCCCTGGTGATGGGCGGCAAGGCGTCGATTGTTTCCCCGGTAACCGCATTATTCCCTCTCGTGACAGTGATCCTTGCCGTCACATTGCTGCACGAACGGTTGGGAACGGCGCAGAAGATCGGGCTGGCCCTGGCGTTGGTCGCGATTTATTTATTGAGCATGTAGCCGGAAAAATCTATGTCTCTGTTGCCTGCATGGCTTTGGTTCGCCGCGATCGCTCTGGTCTTCTGGGGGATCACCGGCGTAACCCAAAAGCTGGCCACGAATCGCATCTCCAGCGAACTATCTTTCATCTGGTTCGCCTACGCAATGATTGCTATCTCGGCGACGCTGGTGGTGTTCGTCCCGATTCACTGGCACCTGCGTCCCTTCATCTTCTGGGCAGCGGTGGTCGGAGGAACGCTGAATGGACTGGGAGCGCTCACCAGCTTCACGGCGCTGGAGTCAGGCGGGAAAGCATCAGTCGTGATCTCTTTGATATCACTTTATCCGCTGGTCACAGTCGCTTTTGCGGTGACAATCCTGCACGAGCGGTTGACCCTGGCTCAAGCGTGTGGAGTAGGGCTGGCGATTGTGGCGGCAATACTGCTTTCGCTTGAGCCGAAAGTTCCTGCCAGCAAAAAGTAGTGCCGACAACAAATCATGCACCTTCGCTCATGTTGCCCGAGGAATCTACCGACCCGACACGGCGCAAGCCTTCCTGGACGAGGAATCGAACGTCGGTTTCGAGAGTCTCGCCGGGAGCCAGGCTCCGATGCCGCCCTGCCGCTTTCATTGCTTCAAAATTGAGGGGATATCCAGTGCAGGGTTCAAGAACGGCGACGTTGTAGTTGCGCCATCCTCCGTAAGTGGCGAAGAGCCAGCAGCAGGAGAAAACATCGGGATCGAACTGCAACCCGCACGCCAAACCGGTCGCGGAATTGGTGAGAGCGCACCAATTTTCTTTCATTTGCGTTCCGTAGAAAAAGTATAACTGGCGCGCGTCTTCGGGAGTGATGCGCCGCAAATCGACATCGCCGGCGGGTGTCTTGATCAACGGCCAATGTCCCGGCCCAGATGCGGCCCCCAGAGTGCCGGGAAAGGCTGGGTCCAAAACAACGTCCATTGGTGGAAAATCAATGCGATGTTGAGGCGATACGGCCATCGCCGGATGAAGCTTCCAGAGAAACGGGAATGCGGTTCTTCCGCGATTGGTGAAGCGATGATGAAACTCGATCCGACCTTGACCCCTTCGCAAGCGAATCGTTTTCTCCACCTCGATCGCACTGATGGGGGTAATGTAGCGCAAGCGGACTCCGGCTTCATCCCCATGCGAAAAAGGCTCGGCGGACCACTCCCCGGTCCAGAGTTCGCCGTGATCGGGATAGGCTTCGCCCTCAATCAGCGCAATCTCATCGTTGGGAAATAACTCGTCCCAACCTCCGCTCCAGACATCGTCGTAGCGGGAGTTGGCTGCCAAGCGGGCCGGAGCGATTCGCGGATTGTTCCACAGCAGATTTGTATCGAACGGCTTATAGGTGATCTGCCAAATTCTAGCGCCCGCTTCGGGGAGGATGATTACGCGAAGTAACCGGTTCTCCAGCACGATGGTGCGTAGGCCGCGGTAGGACCAGTCCGAATTCACGCTAAGCTTCATGGATCAGATTTCCTTCCCTGAATCCTCGACCGGAAGTCGGGGGTCCGTTTTCACAGTCGCGCGGTCCGATCGCCGAATGTATTTGGGTGATGCTACAGAATCGTGGATCACGGTGGTTGAATTCCCGGTGGCCACCACGCCGCAATCGAAGCTCACATGATCAAAAGTGGCGTGGCTGTTGCCATTCACACGCACTTGGCTGGTTGCCAAGTCTGGACGCTGCGTAGCCAGCCGCTGGGCGCCCACGGTGGAGTGGTCAACCTGCAATTGGGCTTCGCCGTCCAAAGAAAGCCAGTCGGCATAGATGTCGGAATCGTGAACCGTGAGTCTTGCGTGGCCGCTGGCCGTCAATTCATCGATGACGCTGCTGGTGAAAGTGAGGTCAGCTTCCCCTCCGGCGTAGACGTCCCATGTATCCACGTTCACTTCGTTCAGCCGCAAACGAAAGGGACAGTTTGAGGCACCAGGCTCTGGAACGATCACGGGTGATTTCGCCGAGCCAACAAGTCCGTGCGGCAACTTAAGCGTCCCTTGGCATGCAGGTGCAATCGCCAACTGGGCCCGCCCAATGCGGCTCAGACTCACATCGCTGCTGCCGTGTACATATAAGAGAAAGAACTGCGCCGTTGTGTCGGTCAGATCAGCGCTGGCGAGCGAGCCCATGCGCAGCTTCCGGGAGAATGGTTGGTCAGCAGGAATATCAGAAAATTCGATTTTGTCGTCATTGCCGGTGTGCGTTGAAAGGAATACCAGGCGCAGGTGCCGCGCAACGACATGACTGGAATGAGAAATCTCGAGCTCAAAGATCGTGAAGTTCTCAAGCGCTGCCTGGACGTGATCCAAGTGAAATTCTGAGTTTGTGGTCTGGAAATCATCGACCGCAACGTCACCCTGCAACCACCAGATGGGATGCGCGCTTCCTACCGCGGTCATCGTTGATCGATGGATCCTGATTTTGGCCGGGCCTTCGCACCGGAACCCGCTCGCGCCGTTCGTCGATGCTGGTGGATCAGACACCTTGATATGCACATCCTCGAGTTCAAGATCGGCCCCGGAGGCCACCGTAATGGCTCCTCGAAGATCCAGGGAAATGCCTTTGAGTTTGACCCGTCCAGCTATGGACAGGGAACCGTCGTGTCGATACTCTGCCTTTTCGTCGATGACAGTCCCGTCCTTCAAGGCAGGCAGGGTCTTCTGTCCGAATGCTGGGAATGCGAGGGTCAGAAACAAGTAGAGAAAGGGGGATTTCATTGGTCGATCGCCCACCGACACCAAGGCTTGCCGGGCAGAATACCCGATAAGTGTTGCTCCGGTTGAGTGTTTATCGAACATTCCCTCACAAATTCAAGCGCCGCGAATTCAGGGACCGGTTTGCCGAGTATCGTGTGTGCGTCGTATTCTGAGCGCTCGGGGTGGCTTCATGCAGTGCTTCGGACCGGAAATGGGGCGTTGGTTTCAAATTCTCGCGGTCATTGCGGTTCTTAGTTCCTGCTCCATTGCAGCGGTGGAGGAGGACCTCAAGTCGCTGGTTCAGAGTGCTTTTGACCTTCATCAGAAAGGGAAGTTCTCTGAAGCTCTGCCTCTGTTGCACCGCGCCTATGCATTGGAACCCGACGATTACTTCGTCAACCTGCTCCTGGGGATCGACTCGCTTCGCACAGGACAACCGAAAAGCGCAGTACCGTTCCTGAAAAAGGCTTCTCGCCTGCGTCCCAAGGAAGAATTTCCTCTGGATTACCTGGGCGAAGCCTATGCTCGACAGGATATCTATGGGGAAGCGGCAGAAGCTTACATCAAAGCCGTGCGTGTGGCGCCAGGTTCGGCGGAATCCTCGGTCGCGTTCGTAGACTTCGCTCTGACCCGTTTTGCCGGCATGTCGGAACGGTTGCGCAGTTCGCGAAAGGGACTGGCAGCTGAATATCGTTTGCGCGCGCTGGCGCTGCAGGAGAACGATGCACCGCGTCTTCCGCTGCTCCAGCGGGCCGCGGACCTGGATGCGGCCGCTCCTGGGATCTGGTCGGACCTCGCGCGTGCTGCGCTCACATCCGGCGATTTTAATGGCGCAGAGCGTTACTCCCAGCAGGCGCTGAAGGCGGATTCCAACGATCAGGCAGCAGGGATCGTCGACGCACAACTGGCCGCGCAAAAATCTGACTGGCAGCGGGCCCTCGCGCGCCTTGACTCCGTTGCGCGGCATAGTCCAACGCTGCTCTCCCAGGCTGTGGGGCAGTGGCCTCCGAAACTCCAGCCTCCGACACTGTCGGCGGTTGCGGGTCCAGCGGCAAAATTCCTGTCGTGTGTGCGCGACGCGAGGAACCCCTGCAATCTTGGTTCGGGTTCCAAGGCGTCGCCGAACAGTTCCACGGTTCTCTACCGGGAACAAAGATGGGAGCAAATGACGAAGCTCCCGCGACCACAGTCTGTCCGTACCGAGGCCTGGTTTCAGCGCGGAGTTGCGTTTGCGAAACTTGACGATTGCCAACAGGCAATCCCCTCGCTGGAGCGCGGTCTATCTAAATCGGCGCCGGAAGTGTATGGAATGTTCTTGCTATCCTGGTGTTACTCGCGGGAGGCAGGCCGCACCGCGGAAAAGGTCCAACAATCTGGGGGCGACGAGGCTCCACTGCACATCATGCGCGGCGACATTTTGCTGCGCCTGCAGGCGAAGGCCGAACGGGCAATCTCCGAGTATCAGTTAGCGCTTGCCAGGGATCCCAACGATCCGGCTGTATTGGAGAGGCTCGCGGACGCGCAATTGGGTGCGGGCAAGATCGAGGTCTCTCGACAGAACGCCCAGGCGGCGCTGAAGATTGATCCCCAGCGCCTCGCTGCAAAACGGACAATCGCCAAAATCGCGATGCAGGAGCGCGATTACGCCACGGCGTTGCCCTATCTTCAGGAACTCGCCGCTCGCAATCCGCAGGATTTGACGATGCGCATCGAACTGGCAAAAGCCTGTGCCCAGACCGGAGCTTCCGACGAAGCGTGGCGGAATCTTGCGCCTGCGCTGGCGCAAGGCTATCCCGACGAGAAAGGAAGTCTGCACTATCTTCTTGGTACTATCCTCAAGAAGATGGGACGAGCCGCCGAGGCGGAGCAGGCGTTTGCGACTGCGACCCAACTGTCGGAAGCGTTTCAGCAGAAATCCTATCGCGACCAGGATCCTGATGCGCAGCCGTAGCCATACACTTACACGCCGCGAATTCGCCAAGTTGCTGGGTGGTGCCGGCCTGGCCTTATCGGTCCCGGGGGCGTTTGCCGCAACAAATCCGCGCGGCCCGATCCAATTTCAAAATGCCGCTCCCGGGAGTGGCCTGGATTTTGTTCTGCGCAACGACGCCAGTGGCCGCAAGTACCAGGTCGAGACCGTGCTCGGCGGACTGGGTGTGATCGACTTCGATAACGATGGATGGCCTGACCTCTACTGCGTAAACGGTGCCTCGCTGCCATCCCTGCAAAAGACGGATCCTCGCTTCTTTAACCGTCTGTACCGCAACAACCGGGACGGCACTTTTACTGACGTCACGCAAAAGGCTGGTGTGCAGGGCCATGGCTACGAGATGGGCGTTGCCGTTGGAGATTACAACAATGACGGACTGGAGGATCTTTACATCGTCGGTGTACATGGAAACACTTTGTACCGAAACAATGGCGACGGCACTTTCACCGACGTGACGCAAGCCGCGGGAGTGAGCGGCTCCAGCGCCCAGGGGCGCAAGCTGTGGTCCGTGGCTGCCGCCTGGATCGATTACGACAGCGACGGGCATCTTGACCTCATCGTATCGAACTACTGTGACTGGACGCCGGGAGACGATCCGATTTGCGGCGGGCTCAATAATGCAGACCGGGCTTATTGCCATCCCGACATGTATCGGGCCGAGCCCATTCTGCTTTACCACAACAACGGGGATGGAACTTTCACCGAGGTCTCGGCGCAGGCGGGGTTGGGCAAGTTGCTTGGCAAGGGAATGGGCATTGCCGTGGCCGACTACGACGGCGACGGACTCCCGGACGTCTTCATTGCCAACGACAATGACCGGAACCTGCTGATCCATAATCTGGGAGGCGGCAAGATGAAGGAAGTGGGCATGGAAGCCGCCATTGCCTACAACGGCGACGGGCGCCAGATTTCCGGGATGGGAGCGGACTTCCGCGATTTCGATGGCGATGGGTTGCCCGACATCCTGATGACGGGCCTGCGCAGAGAAACCTTTGAGTTGTTCCGCAATAACGGTAAGGGGGCGTTTGAGGATGCCAGCGCCAGCAGCGGCCTGCTCAACCTGAGCCGGCCGTGGAATGGATGGGGTTGCGGTTTGGTGGATCTCGACAACGACGGCTGGTTGGATATATTTGTCGCTTGCGGCGGGCTCGACGTGAATGAGCCTCAGCCGAACCGCGTGCTGCACAATCAGGGAGGACGCTTCGTGGATGTCTCCGCGGACGCCGGCTCTGACTTTGCTGTGTCACGGCTGCATCGTGGTGTTGCCTTTTCGGACTTCGATAACGACGGGCGCATCGATGCCGTGGTCGCTTCCGTCAACCAGCCCATCGAACTGTGGATGAATCGAAGCCCCATGCAGCACTGGTTGCAGCTCAAGCTCAAAGGTACGCGAAGCAATGCATCGGCTCTGGGAGCAAAGGTGATCTGCCACACAACACAGCGCACTCAGGTTTCATTTGTGGCCAATAGTGTGGGATACGCTTCTGCGAGCGATTTACGAGTCCATTTCGGGCTTGGGGAAGATCGCAAAGCTGCACTGGAAATTCATTGGCCGTCGGGGACGGTGCAGGAGTTGAAGGATGTTTCGTCCGACCAGCGGCTTCAGATTGAAGAGCCCAAGCTCTCAGCCCCCGGGAAGAGATCCCCTCAGTAAGGCTGCTGCTTAAACGATAGAAAAAACACTCTCTCGGGTAGATGCCGGAGAAGTCTCTGTCTCAAACTGGGGAAGCAAGCAGGTGTGTGCCAAATCGCTGTGGGGCTGGCATCAACTGGGAATCCGAAGCAACGCATCGGGAGGATGGGCGATGTATCAAGCAAAGGGTACCTCCACGTCGAGAGTACTGCTGTCTTTCTTGGCTCTCTTAGGCTTTCTCGCTGCGAGTCAAAGCGTACTCGCGCAGTCGTCCAACGGACAGATCACGGGGCTGGTAACCGACTCAAGCGGAGCAGCTGTTGAGGGCGCAAGCATCTCCGCGACCAACAACGCTACGGGCGTGGCCTACAGCAGCACGACCAATAGGTCGGGTGTCTACGTACTTCCGCAGCTCGTCCCCGGGCCTTACAAGGTCTCGCTGACTAAAGAAGGGTTTGCCACCGTCGAGCGCCCGGAACTGATTGTGCGCACTGGAGACCATCTTTCGGTGGACTTCAGTCTGAAGCTGGCCACGACGAAAGAAGTCGTGACCGTCACCGAATCAGCACCGTTGCTGCAGTCGGATCAGTCCAGTTCTTCCACGGTTCTCGACAACAAGATGATCACGGAGTTGCCGCAACTCAACCGCAACTCGCTGGATCTGACGGGGGTGATTCCGCAGGTACAGGGCAAGGGGCCGCTCAGCGATCAGATTTCCACCCTGGGGAATGCAACTTATCTCATCGCCAACAACGGCAATTCGTATGCCGTCGCCGGTGGACAGGTGAATGGTACGAGCATCTCGGTCGACGGAAACCAGTTGCAGGACTCAGAGTTTAACGCTGTAAATCGCGCGATCCCGACGCCAGATAGTATCGGAGAGTTTCGTGTAGAGGCCGGAGTTCTGACCGCGGATCGCGGCCGGTATTCCGGCGGCGTCATCACGATGAACACCAAGAGCGGCACTAACCAATATCATGGCCGGCTCTTTGAATATTTTCGTAACCAGATCCTGAACAGCAACGGCTGGCAGAACAATTCACTGGGTGAGGAGCGGCAGGCATTCCATCAAAACAATTACGGCTTGTCCGTCGGGGGGCCGATCTCCATTCCGCATGTTTACAATGGCGCGAACCGCACCTTCTTCTTTTTCGGCTGGGAAGGAGAACGCTACAACACAGGACAGACGGTCGTTTCGACTGTGCCGACTTTGCTGCAGCGTAACGGTGATTTTTCGCAGACCATCTTAGACTTCCCCAATGGCGCCACGGGCACTCCGGACTACGCGGCGATTTTCGATCCGTACCATATTTCTGGCGGAGTGCGGCCCCAGTACGCCGGGCTCCCGGGGGCACCGGTGGGCGCCAACGGCTTCGTTGGAGGCAAGATATGCTCGCAGGCCGACATCACCGGCGGGACGTGCCCCGCGGGCAATGAAAACCTCTCGTTGCAGAGTTCGCTGTTCGCCAACTACATGGCCCTGTGGCCGCTGCCGAACCACACTCCGGGCCCTAATGGTTACAGCAATGACCGCCTGGATTCGATTGCGGTGACCCGTCCCACGGATCGATTCTTCCTGCGGTTGGATGAAAATCTTTCGAACAGCCAGCGGTTCAACCTCAGCATCAGTCGCACCCACATGACCAACAACATTCCGGCGCCCTGGCAGCACGCTGCGCGGTCCTTCAGCTACGATCACGACGTAACCGGAAGCTTGCAGTACAACTGGGTGCTGTCGCCGACCTCAATCCTGGACGCGCATCTGGGATTTGGAGTAGCGAAGCTCTACAGTGACGGTGTTTCGGGAGACGGTTCCGATCCTGATCCCAACATTGACACCACGACCTGGGGATTCGATCCTTTGATCGTCAACAATCCCTCCCGTACCACGAACCAGATCCCTCCGGTATTGAACATTAACGGGTTTTCCAACGTGGGTGGATCGCAGTTCGACACTTTCATCAACCAGACGGAAAACGCGAGCGTGGGGTATACGAAAGTGCTGGGGCGCCATACCATCAAGGTCGGTTACGAACAGTACTATTACCGCTTCAACGAGAACGGCGGAGACCACACCGGCGTGGCCTGGATCAATAATGGCGGCGGTTCGGTACAAGACTGGCAAAACCCCGGGGACTCGACCACCGGCTTCCCACTGGCCGAACTCATGATGGGCTCCTCGCACGTGTTCCAGTGGGGCAACTGGAACATTTCACCCTACGGATTCAATGAAGCCGCCTTTGCCATGGACGACTGGAAGGTCAACCGGAAGTTGACCATACAGCTGGGATTGCGCTGGGATCACGATGGCGCACGCTCACCCAAGAGTTTCGCCCCGGGTCAAGCCTCCCCCATCATGTATGACATGACGGCCAAGAATGTGCTGACCGCCAACTCGAATTGGGACTGGAGTCAGGTGACCTCAGCAGTTCCGGGATTGTCGGCTCTGCCTCAGCCGGAATGGTTAACGCAGGGCGCAACCGGGCGCGTCGTGCTGCTCCATACTCCCGAGTATCCGCAGAAAAACCTCTACACCACTGCTTGGAAGAATTTCCAACCCCGGCTCGGGATTGCCTATGCCATTAACGACAAGACGGTAGTGCACGCCAGTGCCGGCATCATTGATCAGGGTCTGAATGGCCTTTCCACGGACTGGTTTAGTTTCTACTACAACACGATTACCATGGGTCAAATTTCCAGCCTGGACGACCAGAACTGGATTAGCGAACTCGGCCCCGATCATGGTCTGGGGACGTTCCCCGCGCAAACCGGGGGCACCAACCTCGGATACTATCCGGCCATCAGCACGAATCAGGATTATGGCTTCCAGACGTTCGGACAGGCCGGCAATCCAGACCAGGGCGGTGCGTCGACCATTAACCGCTTCCAGACTCCGGAAGACTACACCTGGGACGTCAGCGTGCAACGGCAGCTCGGCAGGAGTTGGGTAGCGACGGCGGACTACACCGGTATCCGCGGCATCCATCTGCTCATGCCGGTCTGGGGGTGGAGCACCAATAACATTCCGCTGGAAGATTACTCGCTGGGACAGCACCTCTTTGATCAGGTGCCCAACCCGTTCTTCGGACAATCGCAGACTTTCAATAGCCAGCCTACGGTGCAACTCTCGCAGTTGCTGGGACTTTCACCACAATACTCGAGCATTACGCCGGGACAGGCAACCTGGGGACGGTCGATAGCCAACTTCCTGAACCTCCAGATCCAAAGCCGCGGTTATCACGGGTTGACGCTGTTAGCTTCTTACAGTATTCGCAAGACCTTGACCAATAGCTGGGGGAAGGACATCCAACATGGCGGTCCAGCCGGCAGTGGGTTTCTGCAAAATCCGCACAACCTCATGGAGGCATACGGCGTGGCTGGCTACGAAATGCCGCAAACGCTGTTATTGAATTACTCGTATGAGCTTCCGTTTGGGCGTGGACGCCAGTTCATGAGTAACGGCGACAGTTTTGGTTACAAGGTTCTCAACCAAGTTATAGGAGGATGGAACCTCGCCGGCGTGACCACATGGAATCCTAAAGGAACCCCAGTGCTCGTCCCCGGTGTGCCGGGAGGTCAGACCGTTCCCGGAGCGGCACTTCGTGAGTCTCTCGTGCCTGGGGCAAAAGTTGTTCAGTCTACGAACTACTCTAATGCTCTTGTGGACGCGAGTGGGAACTTTATCAACCAGAATCCCAATCTGATTCTGAACGGGAGTGCATTCGTGAGGACACCGGACTTCGGTTTCAGCAATGCGCCATTCGTTTTTCCCAACGTGCGAAACCCGGGGAGTTTCTTCACGGACTTGACATTGCTGAAGAAATTCCCGATCTCCGCGGAGGGGGCGCGATACTTTGAGATTCGCCTGGAGGCACAGAACATTTTCAACCACGCCAATTTCAACCGTATTGATAACAATATGAATGACGCCACTTTCGGAGGAATCCTGGGCAAATCGGGCCAGCGCATCATGCAGGTAGGCGCGCGCTTCTTCTTCTGAGTTTGGTGTAACTAAGATTGTGCGGAGCCGGTCGGAGCTTCGGTCGGCCCCGCACCTCCCCCGGAGTTCTCATTTCATGTCGTGTGCAACTCGTGTCGGCTGGATCAGTTTGCTGTGCCTCTCATGCGGCGTTTCAGCGCCCGGCCAGACGAGCGCACGGCTCCAAACATTCGACACGGAACTTGCTCTGGAAGCTGGACCCTCGGCTCCGCGGTTGACTGCGCTTGGGGTTCCCGGGCAGCCCAAATGGGAAAACCGCGCCTCCGAAGTTTTGATTGCATCCGCGGAAGTTTCGAACAAGCCGACGCCTCTGCACTGGACCTTCAATCGCGGGGCCAGCCAGATCAGTGAACAGCGGGTTGCATTCATCTACGATTGCGCTTCGCCGCATCTCCGCCTGACTTGGGAGTGGCGGACTCGCCAGGCGTACGGCCCGATCGAGCATCAGATCCGGATCGAGAATCTCGACAACCAGGAAATCTGGATTCCGATGCAGGATAGCCTCGCCTTTAACTGGCAAGTCGATCCGCACACGCCGCTGGAACATCTTTTCGTCGAGAAAGGGGCGAATACGCCGTCGCCCGTCGGGACTCATCAGGTTGCGCTGGCTGAGGGTTATCGCTGGACGGGCACGTCCAGCACGTATGGAGATCTACGCGACAATGAGCCCCGCGAAATCATTCCGTGGTCTCTGGTCCAGAGAAAAGATGCGGCGCAAACCGGGTGGTATGCGGGTATCGAGTTCAGCGGGCGCACCCGAATCTCAATGGCACGAGAAAAGGATTCTCTCCAGGTGGCAATCGGACTGAACCCCGATCCTGGTCCATTCCGCACCCGCCTCGCGCCCGGAGAAGTTTTTGAGACACCGGTAGTGTTTCTGGGTGGATTCCGCGACGGTCCGGATGGAGCAGGAAATGTCCTGCGGCGCTGGGTGCGTGCGGTTCTCGGCAATCCGGAAACCTGGAAGAACCCAAACTATCCTCTGGTGGTCAACAATAGTTGGGGCGGCGGCATGGACGTCAACGAGGAAATTGCGCTGCGCATGATTCGCGACTCCGCGGAACTGGGAGTTGATATGTTCCACATCGATGCCGGCTGGTTTCGTGGTGTGGGCGACTGGTATCCCAACCCGCGGAAATTTCCTCACGGTCTTGCCGTCATCGCCGACGATGCCCACAAGCACGGGTTGAAATTCGGTCTCTGGGTGGACTGGACGCAAGCAGGTTTATCCACCGAGCCCGGAGCCTTGAATGCGCGCGATCCTAAAGTTCGCGACTGGATGGTGACCGACCTGCCTGCAGACTGGAAGCCGGAGCCTTTTAAAGGGCAGACCATCGATCTTGGAGTCCCCGAGGCGAAGCGCTGGGCGCAGCACGAAGTCGAGCGCATCGTCACCGATTACCATCTCGACATGCTGGAGCACGATGGCTACCTGGTGGCACACGGATGCGATCGCACCGATCATCCTCACGCCGCTCCCGATCCGCTGAATAAGTGCGTCTACAAGTCGTGGGGCGCTTACTGGGTGGATAGTTCAAACTCCACCGATGTGAGCTACCACGCGGTAAGGGCCTACTACGATATTTATTCCAAACTGCGGCAGGATCATCCCGGTCTCTTGTTTGAAGTGTGCAATGACGGCGGCAGGATGGTCGACTTCGGCAGCGCCTCGCATGGCGATTATTTTTCGATTACGGACACGTATGACCCGCTGTCGAACCGCAGGGCGTTTTACGACACCAGTCATGTCCTACCTGCCGCGATGCTGGAAAGCTATGTCGAAAAGTGGCCAACGCCACGCATCGAAAACTTCCGCTACATGCTGCGCAGCGGCATGATGGGATGGCTGACCGTCATGACCGACACGAATGCGTGGTCGCCCCAACAACACGCCGAAGCCAAGAAGGGAATCGATCTCTACAAGAAGGAACTTCGCCCGCTGATTCGCGATGCCCACTTGTATCATGTGTCCCCTCGGCCCGACGGTGTCCACTGGGACGGAATCGAGTATTGGGACTCAGATCGCCAGCGGGGCGTGGTCTACGCCTTTCGGGGCACGGTCGAAGGAGAGAGGACACATTCGTACGCACTGCAGGGACTTCAGCCCTCGGACCGCTACCTGCTCAAGTTTTACGATCACAGCGCTCCTGATCGAACCGTCACCGGGCGTGAACTCATGGCATCGGGGCTGAAAGTGGTGCTTTCCTTACCGAACAGTTCCGAACTGATCTTCATCGAGAGCGGAGCACACTAGGGTGGCCGGGATTGCCCCAGCAGAGTTGAACGTATGTCGACTATGAACGAATCGAAATCTGCCAACCGGCTTGCCGGTCGTGTCGCTCTGATCAGCGGCGGAGCTCAGGGCATAGGGCGCGCCATTGCCACTCTGTTCCAACAAGAGGGCGCGTGCGTATTCATCCTGGACTGCGATGCGCGGAGCGGGAACGAGACCGCCACCGATCTCACCGCGCAGAATCAGTCTCTGCCGGTGAAGTATCTTCCAACCGACCTGCGGGAACCTCGTGAAATTCAGACGGCCGTGGACGCCCTGCGGAAATTTCATGGCCGCGTGGACATCCTGGTCAATAACGCCGGAGTCGAACTTGAGAAACCTCTCGAAAAGCTGACCATGGCGGACTGGGATCTGGTGCTCAATGTGAACCTGCGCGGCGCGTTCCTTCTGACGCAGGCGGTCCTTCCCTTGTTTGCGGAATCCGGCGGCGCAATTGTAAATATCAGTTCCATCCATGCCAGCCATGCTTTTCCTGATTCCATCCCTTACGCTTGCTCGAAGGCTGGCATGGTCGCACTGACCCGGAATCTGGCCCTCGAGTTGTCGACCCGGCGTATTCGCGTCAACTGCATTTGCCCCGGATACATCGACACCCGCCTGTGGGAAGAATATCTGCGCCACTCCGCCGACCCGAAGGCGGTGGCCGAGCAGACGACCGCGCTCCATCCACTGGGACGTCGCGGAATGCCTGCCGACGTCAGCGAGGCCGCATTGTTCCTGGCTTCAGACAGTTCCGCTTTCATCACCGGCACGGACCTGATCGTGGACGGTGGTCTTACCTTGCGGGCCCACTCGTAGGACAAATATCCGCTGATTGGATCATTTAAACGACAGAGCCCTTCGTTTTAATGATGTTTCCAGGGACATGTCTGTAATACAATCCCTCCACATCTGGGGGCCCTCGACTTGAAAAAGCAACATGCTGTCCTGAGCGGAACTCTGCGGCGGGAATTCCAAAAGGATTTGGAACTCTTCAAGCACTTCCTTCTGCTGCTCAACAACACCAGCCCGATTCGCAACGTTGAACTCATGTGGCATGAAGAGCGCGAAGAACTGGATCCTCTCAAAGCGAAGTTCAAGAGCCGCGTGGGGACAGGGGACGCGCTGGTGCAGCTGCAGCCCGTGGGCGCTGCGGAGGCAAACCGCAATTCTCCCAGCACTCTGTTCTGCGATCTGGTCCATGGTTTCGGCGCTCATGAAGAGGAAACTTGCGCTCGATCCGATGTCCCCGCAAAGCAGCGGTGCCGCGCTACCGGTTGCACCCAGGTCTATGGGTGTCATGTAGGGCTTACGGACATCGCCGTGCCGGTGATTTGCGACGGCCAGTATCTGGGCACGCTGTTTTCCGGACAAGTATCGACCACTCCGCCCACTCCAGAGGGATTCCGCTTTGTTCGCGAGACTCTGGCCGGGCAGCCTCACATCAACTTCAAGAGTCTGGAAGCTGCTTACTACCAGGTGCCGGTCGTCAATCAGGCGCAAGTTGCCGAGATGGTTCGAATCTTGGAATTGTTCGCGAGGTATATCTCGAATTCCTGGAAGCGCCTGCAACTCATCAGCGAATTTCAGAGAAACCACGACCGGGAATTAGGCCTGGATCGCAAGGAACTGGCTTCGATTCTACTGTCGGGAGAAGTCGGGGATCTCCCAGAGCTGAAGGCCCTCGCCAGTCGTGCCGGCCTGCAACGGCTGCCGGAACGGGTGATGGTCTTGCAGATTGAACATCTGCGCGCGGATTCCTCGCGTCAAGGCGCCGGCCCGGCCCTTACGTTGAATCGCCTGTCCCACGTGGTGGAAGACTTCTGCCAGAGTTTGCCGAATTCACTGGCCATGGTGGTGCGGCCGGGAGAAATCTGCATCTTTACCAGCCAGGAAGTACGCAACCACAGCCACCAGCGCCTCTCCCTGGAGGAAATGGCGGAGAGCATTCTGGCCAAAGTACGCTCGCAGACGAATGCGACGGTACGCATCGGCTTCAGCGAAGAGCACCATCAAGCGGCCGAGCTGCTCAAGGCCTACCAGGAAGCGTGCGCAGCGCTGGATACAGGCGGCACTCTGATTTCATTCTTCAGCGATCCGAAATCGCAGAAGGCTCAGCCTTCCGAAGTCATGGCGCGATTGGTCAAAGCATTTCGACATGGCCCCAGCGTGTCGAGTGTCATGCGGGAATTCCTCGCTCTGGTGATGCCATCGGATCATTCCCCGGCTGAGATGCAGCAGTCGCGAGCCCTGCTGACCTGGGCGATCGAACACCTGGCGCTGGAGACCGTAAGCAGCGGCGTGGATCCGATTCAAATTAAAGCGGCCAAGGAGAAGGCGACGACCAGCGTTCTGCATGCCCCCAGCCCCTTCGGGGCATGCGAGGCATTCCGGCGATTCGCTGACCTAGTCTCCCAGCAGATGGCCTCCGCGTTCAGCCAGCGCGAACACAAGATTGTGCTGGCCGTGAGCCAGGTGGTCGAAGAACGTGGCGCAGCCCAGATTACGATTCAGCAACTGGCACAGGCCGTTCATCTTTCGTGTGGCCATTTGAGCCGGGTGTTCCGGCGAACGACCGGCATCACCCTGGAGCAGTTCTTGATCCAGCAACGCGTGGAACTGGCCAAGCGCGCCC
>JADGNP010000184.1 GCA_017883425.1 Candidatus Sulfotelmatobacter sp.
GAGATTTCGCGGTACCCCATGGGATCGGGGCCGTTCAAGTTCGTCAGTGCCGAAACGGACAAAGAGGTCATCTTGCAGCGCAACGAGGATTACTGGGGCGAAAGGCCGAAGGTTTCCCGCGTGCGTTTTGCAGTGGTACCCGATGCGACTACGGAGGCGTTAGAACTGCGCAAAGGGAGCGGGGATATAGCCATCAACTCACTCACCCCCGACACAGTGCTCACGCTGGCGCGCGATCCCAATCTTGAGGTGGAGCGCGCGGCCGGGACGCGGCTGGCCTATCTGGGATTCAACGTGCGCGATCCTATCCTGAAAGATGCGAGGGTGCGGCAGGCGATTGCTTACGCACTCGATCGGCGGCCGATGATCGACTACTTGTGGCGGGGGCAGGCGCAACCGGCGCGCAGCGTTCTGCCGCCGCAGAGTTGGGCCTTTAACGGAGGCGTGCCTGTGTACGACCACGACCTCGACAAGGCGAATCAGTTGCTCGACGCCGCGGGATATCCGGCGGTCAATGGGGTGCGCTTTCACATCACGATGAAGACGTCGACCGACGAGAACACGCGTCTGATGGTGGCCGTGATGCAGCAGCAGTTGCGCGAGGCGGGAATCGCGCTCGACATCCGCAGCTTCGAGTTCGCCACGTTTTTTTCCGACGTGCAGCACGGGGCGTTTCAGATGTACGGGCTGCGCTGGATTGGGGGCAACGAAGATCCGGACATTTTTTATGCGTTTCATTCCTCGAGGTTTCCGCCGAATGGGGCCAATCGCGCTTTCTACTCAAATCCGAAGATAGACGCTCTGATCGACAAAGCGCGGCGCGAGATCGATCCCAACGTCCGCAAGCCGCTATATGCCGAGGTGCAGCGCATCCTGGCCGACGATCTGCCTTACATCAATCTGTGGTATCTCGACAACGTTCTGGTGCATACGCGCCGGGTGCGGAATCTGAAATTGAACCCTGCGGGCAATTATGACTTTTTGAGGTCGGCCGAGTTAGTTCAGTGAAGTGCTGTCGCGCCTGGATTCTGCGGCGGCGGAGAGGGCTGTCGAGCTTCGCTCGACGGACAGCCGAGGGCGGCTGTCCCCACATGGTTTTCCAAGGCACCGCGGGGTTCCACGGCGGCGCGCCGAAGAGGATCACGGCCAGCGTGTTACCATCGAATTTTGGCTCGATACGCATGCGAATTCTCTTCATTGGCGACATTTTCGGACGGCCGGGACGGAATATTGTCAAAGACCGGCTGCCGGGGATCGTGCGCGATCACGCCATCAACCTGATCATCGCGAATGGGGAGAATTCGGCGGCTGGTTTTGGGATCACTCCGGCGCTCGCCGAAGAGCTCTTCGAGCTCAACGTCGACGTAATCACTACCGGAAACCACGTCTGGGACAAGCGCGAAATCATCGACTACTTTCAGATGGTCGAGGGCAACGGGCACGGGCCGGCGCGGCGCGTGCTGCGTCCGGCGAATTATCCCGCGGACATGCCCGGGTCCGGCGTTTATGAGGGGTTTAAGGGGAAAATTCCATACGCGGTGATCAACCTGCAGGGGCGCGTGTTCATGGCCTCGAACGACGATCCGTTCCGCACCGCGGACCGGCTTCTGCAGAGGATTCAGGCCAAGGTGATTCTGGTGGACATCCACGCGGAGGCGACATCGGAAAAGATTTCGCTCGGGTGGTATCTGGACGGTCGCGTCACCGCAGTGGTGGGCACGCACACGCATGTGCCGACGGCGGACGAGCGCGTTCTGCCCAACGGAACCGCCTATGTGACCGACGTGGGCATGACCGGACCCTACGATGGCGTGATCGGGGTAAAGAAGGAACTGGTGGTGGGCAAGTTCCTGAATGGAATGCCTGTACGGTTCGAGCCCGCCACGGGCGATGCGCGCTTGTGCGCGGTGGTGATCGATTGCGACGATCACACCGGCAAGGCACGCTCCATCGAGCGGTTGATGCTTTCGTAGAGACGTTGCCAACGTCTTCTCCCCGCGCATGCAAGACGTAGCAAAAGCTGCGTCTCGACGATTGTCGAAAGCGTGCAAGTCTGGTGCAATCCCTCGTTCTTGGGAATGGGCAGACAAACCTCCCACCTCGGCCCCGTTGAACCCGAAGGTACGAGGTCCTATTGGCGTAACCCGAACTCTCAGAAACCAAGTTAAAATCAAACCAATGCGGCGGACAGCGTTCATCATCGCAGCGGGACTTGTGGCGGCGACGCTGGCCACGGCCGCATTCGCCACTGGCGACGATGCCTCCTCCGCTCCACCCATTTCCTGCGGGAACGGAATTCCGGGCGGGGTCAACTGCATCGTTTCGAAGAAGGAACTCAAAGAAGCACGGAACGCCTTTAACAAAGGCGTGAAGCTCCAGGATCAGCGGCGCCTGGAAGAGGCATTCGATCGGTTCGACGAAGCTTCGCGGCTGGCTCCGCAGAATATGCAGTTCCTGACTGCCCGGGAAGTACTGAAGGCGCAGTTAGTCTTCAACCACGTCGAGCGCGGAAACGTTCTGCTGTTGGAAAACGCGCGCGCCCAGGCCGCAGCGGAATTTCGTGCGGCCCTCGATCTCGATGTGGACAATCAGTTCGCGCGGGAACGACTGGCGGAAGCTAGCCGGGAAATAACGCCGGCGCTGCCCCGAGGTTTGCCTGTCCGCCTGGCGGATTCGGGCGAAATCCACCTCGATCCCAAGAGTGACCGGGCGACGTTCCATTACAGCGGGGACGTTCGCGGCCTGTTTGCCCAGTTGTCCGCGGCCTACGGAGTGACTCCGCAATTTGACGATTCGGTGCAAACCCGGCAGGTGCGGTTCAATGTGGATGATGTGGATTTCTTCACCGCGCTGAAGTTGGCGTGCCAGGTCAGCAAGACCATGTGGGCGGCCCTCGATACGCACCAGTTGCTGATCGCCGCCGACAACGCAGAGAACCACAAGCAGTTCGACCGCATGTCGCTGCGGACCTTCATCCTGCCGCCGCATTCCACGCCGCAGGAAGCAACCGACCTGGTGACCACGATGCGCAACATGTTCGACCTGCGCTTCGTCAACTCGGGACTGACCGCGGACACGGTGGAAGTGCGAGGGCCTCAGCCCATCCTCGAGGCCTGTTCCAAATTGCTGGAACAACTCAGCAACGAGCGGCCGCAGGTCATGCTCGACGTTCGTGTGTACCAGATCAACCACCAGCTCACGCGCAACATTGGAGTGCACATCCCGAACACCTTCAACATGTACAACATTCCGGCCGTGGCGCTGGCCGGGCTGGCGGGGCAGAACATTCAGGACCTCATCAACCAGTTGATCTCATCGGGTGGCATCAACCAGGCCGGCAGCACGGCTCTCTCCGGGCTCTTGGCGCAACTGGGAGGACAGCAGAATTCCATCTTCAGCCAGCCGCTGGCCACATTCGGAGGCGGGCTCACGTTCAGTGGCGTGAGTCTCGACCATTTTGCCGCGGCTCTGTCTCTCAACGAATCGTGGGTACGCAGCCTTGAGAATATGACCCTGCGCGCCAGCCAGGGGAACGACGCTACGTTCCATCTGGGAGAGAAGTTTCCGATTCTGAATGCGAGCTACGCGCCCATTTATAACTCGGCTGCGATTTCGGCGGTTCTGGGGAATCAGAGTTATGTTCCGCCCTTCCCTTCCGTCAGCTACGAAGATCTGGGGTTGAACGTGAAGGCCAAGCCGACGGTGCACGGTGATGGCTCGGTCAGCCTGCAACTCGAGTTGCAGGTGCGCTCGCTCACCGGGCAATCGAACAACGGAGTTCCGGTGATCTCGAACCGGGAATACAAAGGGAGCATCAACCTGAAGGATGGCGAACCGGCCGTCGTGGCCGGAGAAGTATCGCGGACCGACACGCTTTCGATGAGCGGCATCCCGGGGCTTGGTTTTTTGCCAGTCCTCAATCAGGCCATGGTGAATAACTCCAAGCAGGAGGATACCGACGAACTCATGATCGTCATCACTCCGCACGTCCTGGCAAACTTCGACCGGACTACGCCGGAGATTTGGGTCACCGAGAAGTAGGGGAGAAAGAGGCGTCGGACCTCAGACCTCAGCCACCGAGCTTCATCGCTAGCTCAGGCTCGACTACTTTCCTTGTTTCGCGGCGAACTCGACCAGGCTCTTGTATACATCCGACAGGTGGGGATCGAAGCTCCCGACCTTGCGTCCGTTGATGTAAAGCGTGGGCGTGCCGGTGACATCTACAGACTTGCCGAGCGCAATGGAGGCATCGACGCGAGCCTTGGTCTCAGGCTTGAGGGCGCAAGCCGCGATGTCGGCGCCCTTGACGCCCGCGCCATCGGCAATGGCGGTAAGCTTCTCGTCCGCGGTCTCGGCGGTGATGTCGGATTGCGTTTCGTAGGTTTTCGAGACGAATTTCCAGAAGGCATCATTCGAAGCGCGGCCAACGCAGTCGGCATAGGCCGCGCCCTTGGCCGCCCAATTGTGCATCTCCAGGGGAAAATTCTGGAATACGAATCGCGCGTTGGGCTCCGCAGCCACCAGCGCTTCGATGGTGGGCTGGGCCGCTTTGCAGGCGGGACACTGCAGGTCGCCGAATTCGACGATGGTGACCGGCGCATCCTTGGGGCCGCGCTCGGGACCGGTGATCCCCTTCTCCAAGCGCTGTTTCGCGGGATCAAACGGGCGAACGCCGAACGGAATGATCTCGCCGACCAGGGCATGCTCGCCATCGGGGGAAACGTAGAATTTGGTCAACTGCTGGCCCTGCGGGCTGGCGAGAACGACGGTGACCTCAGCCAATCCTGCGACCGGTGAAGGCCGAATGCCGGAGATTTTCCAGGTCAAATCCTTCTGGTAGCCAAACTGCTGATGCAGAAAAGAGTCCACCGTGGCTTCCGAGGGAAGGTCCGCGGTTGCGTGCGTTCCGAGCTTCGCCGCTGGTTTGGCGGGGGCTGGCTCCGCCGGAGTGGTTTGAGCTGCAGCCAGACTGCCGGCCAACAGAAGAATACAGATCGAGATCAGAGAACTGCGCATGGGTTCCTTTCGCGTTCAGGGTCTTGGAGCACTTAGGAAAGCGATCTATCAGGATACTTCAAATTAGCGCATCAAGCTTCGGACTTGGCAGCAATCGGAAAACGGCGTCCGTAGCCGAAGGCTTTGGGAGAAATCTTAAGACCGGGCGCAGCCTGTTGCCGCTTGTATTCGGCGCGGTCGACCAGGCGGATGACGCGCCGCACCACTTCAATGTCGAGCCCGCGATCCGTCGCGATGCATTCGGCCGGATGGGAGTCCTCTACGTAATCCTCGAGCACGGCGTCTAGAATTTCGTAGGGCGGCAGAAAGTCGCTGTCTTTCTGGTTGGGCCGCAACTCCGCGGAGGGCGGCTTTTCCAGCGTGGCCTGCGGAATGACCGAGCGCTGGGAATTTACATATTCGCTGAGACGATACACCAGGGTCTTGGACACGTCGGAAATGACCGCCAAGCCGCCGACCATGTCCCCGTAGAGTGTGCAGTAGCCTACACCGAGTTCGCTCTTGTTGCCGGTGGAGAGCACGATCGCTCCGAATTTATTGGACAGCGCCATCAGCAACGTGCCGCGGGCGCGAGACTGAATATTTTCTTCGGTTACGTCTTCTTTCTGTCCGGAGAACACGTCGTGCAACGTCTGGCAATACGCCTCGTAGGCGGGATTGATGGAAAGCAACTCGAAATGGATCCCAAGATTTTTGGCCAGGGAACGGGCGTCGTCGATGGAGCCTTGCGACGAATAGGGCCCGGGCATACCGACGCCAATGACGTTTTCCTGCCCGACGGCATCGGCGGCGACGACCGCGGTCAAGGCGGAGTCAATGCCGCCGCTCAGACCGATAATCGCCTTGCGAAATCCGCATTTTTGCATGTAGTCGCGGGTGCCGAGGACGAGGGCGGAATACACGCTGGCTTCTTCGCCGGCAACCTGATCGTGTATTTCACCTGACAAGTCGTGAGAATCGAAGAAGACCAGGTCTTCCTGGAAGGATCGGCCCTGCGCGATGACTTGTCCTTCAGGATTGAGCACCAGGCTGGAGCCGTCGAACACGAGACTGTCGTTGCCGCCGACCTGGTTGACCAGAACCACTGGAACCTTGTGCTGGCGGGCGATGCTGGCCAGCATGTCGCGGCGGAATTCCCGCTTTCCGATCCAGAACGGCGAGGCGGAAATGTTCAGCACGAAGTTCCCACCTGCCTTAATCAGGGACTCCACCGGATCAACGGTGTACAGTTGCTTGCGCCAGAAGCTCTTGTCGTTCCAGGCATCTTCGCAGATGGTCAATGCCATGCGATTGCCGCAGAACGAAAACAGTTCCTGACTCTTGGCGGGAGCGAAATTGCGCATCTCGTCGAAGACGTCGTAAGTGGGAAGCAACATCTTGGACTGGACGAAGGCGACCTTGCCGTCCATGAGCAAGGCGGCAGAATTCATGACCGCTTTGCCGGTGTCGGAGTGGGCGGGGGTGACCAGTCCGCAGATCACGGCGATTCCCTGGGTTTCAGCGGCAATCCGTTCGACGGTCTCACGGTTCCGCGCCACGAAAGAAGGCCGCTCGACGAGGTCGCGCGGAGGATAGCCGCACACCGACAACTCGGGGAATAAAACCAGGCCGGCGCCGGCGGCTTGGGCGCGGCGGGAAAAGTCAATGATCTTCGTAGCGTTGCCGGAGAAATCTCCGACCGTCGGATTGATTTGGCCCAGCGCCATCTTCACTCCTCTAGTGTAAAGCGATGGCCGACCGGGGCCAAGTGACCCATCGATGAGTACAATCCCGACGACAGAGCCCTTAACCGCAGAGGACGCGGAGGACACAGGGGAGCAACTCCTGAAATCTGCGTCACCTCACTGGTTAGGGGTTCCTTTGTGTCCTCAGTGTCCTCCGTGGTTAGTCTTCAGGACCCTGTGCAGCTGTTTCCAACCGGCATCGACTGCGGCACTACGGTGTTTGTGCTTGGTTTCGCCGTATATTCGCCAATCCCGATGCGGCCGCTAGTGGGCCAATACTCCAAAATTAACCAGTCGGAATCTTGCAAAAAGGCGTAACATTAACGATTTGGCAACCCATTTCGCACGAGGAACAATCATGCCCCTGCAAAGCAATTCTCTCCTAAATCGGTTTTTCACTCTAATTGTCATCATGCTGAGTGCCGCTCCGTTCTCATCAGCGCAGGCGGGCGGCAAAGCTCATCCCTGGGCGAAGTCCAGCCTCTCTCCCGACGACCGCGCCGCGATGGTGGTGAAGGAGATGACGCTCGACGAAAAGATCTCGTTGCTGCACGGGACGGGCATGGCGGGACTCAGTCCGATGAGCCCGCTGGCCGCGCATTCGAATGGTGGAGCGGGATATGTACCCGCCATTCCGCGCCTGGGGATTCCCGCGATCCAGATGTCGGACGCGGCATACGGAGTCCGGAGCAGCGGGGAGAATGGCCGTTACTCGACCGCGCTGCCCTCTGACGTGGCGGGAGCCGCGAGCTGGGATCTGGATGCGGCCTACGAATACGGAGCGCTGATTGGCCGCGAACTACGCGCCCAAGGCTACAACATGTCGCTCGGTGGAGGCATTAACCTCACCCGCGAACCACGCAACGGGCGCACCTTCGAATATCTGGGCGAGGATCCCATTCTCGCCGGGAAGATGGTGGGATCGGTCATGAAGGGGCTGCAAGCGCAGCATGTCCTTGGCGACCTCAAGCATTACGCGCTCAACGATCAGGAGAGCGGCCGCAATGCGGTCAATATCAATATCGACAAGCGTGCGGCCCGCGAGAGCGACCTGCTCGCGTTTGAGATTGGATTGCAGGAATCGGACGCGGCGGCCGTGATGTGCTCGTATAACCGCCTCGATGGCGACTACGCCTGTGAAAACAAATATCTGCTCACCGACGTTCTGAAGAAAGACTGGAACTTCAAGGGTTTCGTGCTGACCGATTGGGGAGGAGCCCACAGCGTGGCTAAGGCATCAGCTGCTGGCCTCGATCATGAGGAACCGGGGTGGATCTTTTACGGCGACGATCTGAAGAAGGCAGTCGAGTCGGGCAAGGTTCCGGCAACGGAATTGGATGATCATGTGCACCGCATCCTGCGGGCCATGTTCGCCACTGGCGTAATCGACGATCCACCGCAGAAGAGTGTGGTCGATGTGGTGGGCGGCTTCGAAGTGGCGCAGAGAATCGCCGAGCAGAGCACGGTGCTTCTGAAGAATGATCACGCACAGCTTCCACTCGATGCATCCAAGATCCACAGCATCGCCGTGATCGGCCCGCACGCCGACGTGGGAATGATCTCCGGCGGCGGTTCGGCGCAGGTTGATCCTCCGGGCGGAAACGCGATCATGCCTCCCGGCAAAGGCCAGACGCGATGGCTGGAGAAGATCTGGTTCCCCACTTCGCCTCTGAAGTCGATTCGCGCGAAAGCTCCGGGGGCGAACGTGCGTTTTGACTCGGGCGCGGATCCCGCCGCAGCTGCGGCTCTGGCCAAGTCCGCTGATGTGGCCATCGTCTTCGCCTACCAGTGGGAGAGCGAGGGGATGGACTTGGATAGCCTGTCACTTCCCGAGCACCAGGATGCATTGATCGCCAAGGTTGCGGCGGCGAATCCGCACACGATTGTCGTGATCGAGAGTGGCGGTCCGGTAACCATGCCCTGGGTCGATCAGGTCAGTGCGATCCTGGAAGCGTGGTTCGCGGGCAGCCGCGGGGCTGAAGCGGTAGCGAATCTGATATTTGGAGAGGCAAACCCGAGCGCGAAGCTGCCCATCACCTTCCCCAAGAGCGAAGCGGACTTGCCGCATCCTACAATCGTCAAACCGCCTAAAGCCGCCACGGACGCGGACAGGGAAGGCTGGAAACGGATCGCTGCTGGCTTGCCCGCATTCCAGGTCACCTACAACGAAGGCGTCAAGGTCGGCTACAAGTGGTACGACGCGGAAAACAAGCCGGTGCTGTTTCCCTTCGGGTACGGCCTCTCGTATACCACCTACGCATATTCGAATCTCAAGGTGAAGCCGGGAAAGAATCCTCGCGTGACCTTCACAGTCACCAACACGGGCAACCGCGCTGGGGCGGAAGTCGCGGAAGTGTACGCTTCCCTTCCGGCGGCGGCCGCGGAGCCTCCGAAACGTCTGGTGGGCTGGAGCAAAGTCAAGCTCAACGCTGGAGAGAGTAAAGATGTTGCGGTCGAGGTGGACCCGAAGTATCTTTCCATCTTCAACGTTGAACACAACGGCTGGCAGTTGATTCCGGGAGACTACGGCTTCATGGTTGGTGGCTCTTCGCAGAGCTTGCCGCTGAAGGAGTCGGTCAATCTGAAGTAGACCACGGCGAGGGTACGGAGACTATCGAATCCCAGCAAGATTTGGGTAGTGTCGCAG
>JADGNP010000675.1 GCA_017883425.1 Candidatus Sulfotelmatobacter sp.
ACCTTCTGTTTCTGACCCTTGTCCTTATCCTTTTTCCCACCTTTGTCTCCCATTGCGGGGCTCCTTTTCGTTTGCACTCATTGTTTCGCCGTGAGGCGCGTACCCTCTCCAATCTGCGCGCCTATTATGCTCGCTTACGCCAAAGGCGGCAGATTGGCGAGTTCTTGACGGAAGAGGGAGCAAATGACCGGTCGGTACGGAAAGGAAATGTAACAAGGATGGTCGGCTTTTGGCCCAGACCGTGTGAAAACATAGCGTTGGAGGTAAACGCAGATGCAGCGTGTGCGTTGATATCCTTATTGTGGAATCGACGAGTGGGGCACGCATATGAAGAGATTTATTCAGGGCGAATGCAGGACGCAAAGCGTGCTGCTACCCGAATCGCTTGACGATTACGTAAATGAAACCAATCCGGTTCGAGTAGTCGATGTCTTCGTCGACGAACTGGATTTGAGCAAGCTCGGTTTTGAAGGGATTAGACCAGCGGCAACGGGTCGGCCAGCGTATCACCCCGCAGTGCTTCTGAAGCTCTACATCTACGGTTACCTCAATCGTGTTCAATCCAGCCGGCGTCTTGAGAAGGAGGCGCAGCGCAACGTCGAGGTGATGTGGCTGACTGGACGGCTGATGCCCGACTTCAAGACCATCGCCGATTTCCGCAAAGACAACGGCAAGGCGATCCGCGGCGTGTGCCGCCAATTCGTAGTCCTGTGTCAGCAATTGGGTCTGTTCTCAGAGGCTCTGGTGGCAATTGACGGTAGCAAGTTCAAGGCCGTCAATAACCGTGACCGCAACTTCACGAGTGCCAAACTGCAACGCCGGATGGAGGAAATCGAGGCCAGCATCAACCGATACCTGACCGACCTCGACACGGCTGATCGGCAAGAGCCTGTGATCGCGAAAGCCAAGACCGAACGGTTGCAGGACAAGATTGCTGCGCTCAAGAAGCAGATGCAAGAACTTAAGGAGATCGAGGTCCAGCTCAATGAGACGCCAGACAGGCAAATCTCTCTGACCGATCCCGATGCCCGGTCAATGAAGACGAGGGGAACCGGTATTGTCGGCTACAACGTTCAAACAGCCGTCGATGCGAAGCACCACCTGATCGTGGCCCACGAGGTCACGAATGTCGGGCTTGACCACGAACATCTATCATCCATGGCCCAACAGGCCCGTGTCGCGATGGGGACTGATGAAATCACTGCGATTGCGGATCGGGGTTACTTCAAGGGCGAGGAGATCCTCGCCTGCCATGAAGCCGGAATCACCGTGATCGTTCCGAAGACAACGACCTCTGGTGCCAAGTTCGATGGTCGATTCGACCGGGCAGATTTCATTTACGATGCGCAGAAGAATGAATACCGTTGCCCGGCTGGACAACATCTGATTTGGCGGTTCGCAAGTCTCCAGGATGGCTTGGTGCAACACCGCTATTGGAGCTCGCACTGCCAGCAGTGCGCCATAAAGGAGAAATGTACTCCTAGCAAGCAACGTCGCGTGGCTCGCTGGGAGCACGAGGATGTTCTCGAATCCATGCAAACCCGCTTGGACCTCAAACCTGACAGCATGCGTATCCGTCGCCAGACCGTAGAGCATCCCTTCGGGACGATCAAGCTATGGATGGGCAGCGCGCATTTCCTCACGACGACATTGAAAAAAGTCAGTGCGGAGATGAGTCTCCACGTGCTTGCCTATAACCTCAAACGAGTGATCAAGATTCTCGGAACCGGGACTCTGATGGAGGCAATGCGGGTCTAAAGAGGGCCTGTTTTGCGATCTATCTGCCAATATCGGCAATTCAACATCGTCACGTACGCGTCCGATGTTCAACGATTAGTCTTCGCTTGCGTATTCCTCATGCGTTTTTACACGGTCTGGGTCACAACCCGCCTTCGCAATAGCGGGCATCCCCCGATAAGAGAATGGGATTAGCCGCAACGCAATGACCAAGGATAGCCAGGAACGCCGCGGGTGGCGCGCGCGAATAGCAGAAGCCATCAGCGCGCCCGCCCGCGTCACCTCATCTGGGCGACGTTACTATTTCTTCCTGGCTGGCTTCTTCTTGGCAGATTTGGCGACTGCTCTCACCGTCCGTTTGGCGGCAGGTTTCTTCTTGGCAGCTTGCTTGGCGGACGTCTTGCGGGCCGCTCTCTTGGGCGCCGCTCTCTTGCCCGACACCACCCCTTTTAGTACGGCGCCCGCAGAAAACTTTGGCAGGCGAACGGAAGGTATTTGGATCTTCGCCCCCGTCGCCGGATTTCTGCCTTCTCGTGCCCTGCGCAGCGCGGTTTTGAATGTGCCAAAACCAATTAATGCCACCGACTGGCCCTGGGCAATCGCCGTCGTAATTAGGTCAAGCAAAGCATCCAGAACATGCGCAGCTTTCGCTTTCGTTATGTCGGCGCTATGAGCCAATGCGTCCACAAGTTGCGACTTATGCATGATGATCACTCCATGGTTTGAACAAAACTGGTACGCCACTAGATCCTAGAGCAGGCGTGTCAATTGCTATGTAGCGGCTACTGGGATTCTTATATCTGGAGTCTTTCGGGAGGCTGTTGATTAATGTCATAGGGGTGGCACTCAACTATACTCGCCGACCTGCCAGTGGAGCAATCGACGAAGTTCGATATGGTCACCAATCCCAAGACTGCGGCAGCGCTGGGCCTCACCATCGCGCTGTTGGGCCTGTCTGCTGCGTTAGCGGCGACCGACGACCGTATTTCACGATTGAATTCGC